>JAQGKJ010000206.1 GCA_028290165.1 Bradyrhizobium sp.
ATCAGGCTTCGTGGTAGGGCTCGTCATGGCGTGGTCTCCAGTCCGACGCTTCAACGCCGGATGATTCGAGGTTGATCACCCCGGAGACTACGCCACACTCAATTCCTACCAACCCCGCGACGGCACCTCGGGGCGTCTCCTTTCCTTCTGATGAGAAAGACTCGCGCGCCTTTGCCAAAATTCCCGACGCGGTCACTTTTGAACGCCGGTCGTTACCTGGCGCCGCGAAAAAATGCGCCCCAGCTTCGGGAGAAAAGCTGGGGCGAGGTGCAACATACGGGGACCTGGGCCTGATCGAAACGACCGATAAGCACTGCGTTCGATGGCGCTTCGGAGCTCGCAACCAATGCCACGGGTAGCGCCACCATATTGCAGACTCGAGGCAGGCGCGTTTTATTCCCGCCTTCTTACTCTCCCGTTGGCCCACGTCGCCTGCTTCGGGTAGCGCCCCACCTCAGAATTGGAATTGCTGGATCGACGCGCTGTTGTCGCATCGATGTGAACGGCAGTGTCGGAATAAATCAATCGTGGCTCCAGTCTGCTGATTGAGAGCAGCATCTGTGCAGGTCGTCGCGCGAGGACGTTTGTCGACGTCATGCCGGTCCCTGCTCTGCGCGCAAGAAATCGATTCGGTTTTCCCCTACCTGAAGAAAGGATACGACCATGGCCCATCAAATCGACGCCACGACGATCAGCCACTCCAGCGTAGGCAGGTTTGCTCAAGCCATGGAAAGAGCTGGCTTCGCGATCATGGGCGCCTTATGCGGACTTTTCGTCGCAGCACAGGTAGCCAAAGCCGACATCGAGGCGATCAATTCGCTCGGAGTTCTCCGTGGTGCTGTATGGCTCCGT
This sequence comes from Bradyrhizobium sp., assembly GCA_028290165.1. Next base: position 853 of record JAQGKJ010000206.1, read on the forward strand.
CGGCTTCTATTTCGGAACCAACGTTGCTTCGCTGTCTTCATCGGGCCGCCCTTTTTACAACGCCGGCTCGAATCCGAGGACCAACCCGGTCGCGCTGGCCGGCGCCATCGGCACTTTCCTTGCCGCCATCGCAGCGCTGGCGTCGGTTTACATGATCATCTTCGACGAGATCCCGCCCGTCATCTGGAATATCGGGATCGGTTTCGGGTGGATGCTCGCCGTTCTGATGCAGCTTGCCGCTGGTCTAGCGGCGCGGCTCGGGTAGTTCACGAGCACACGCGCCCGTCGTCCTTCGAACGGCTGTGCCCGGCCATGACGGAAAGAATACGCTCTAATTGCGCGGGGCAATGGAGGCACTGCTGCGCCTCACCGGGAACAGATCGTCGAACCGCACCGAATATCCGATGCCGATGATGTAACTGGGCGCGTTGTGGTTGAGCCCCACGGCGACGTGAAAGTCCACCTGCTGATTTGGCGTGAGGCGATAGAGTCCGCCCGAATTCATGAGTTGGGCGGGACTGCCATTGACCGGGTAATCACCCACATACTCCACAAACAAGCTCGCTCGCTCCGTCACCTTCTTTTCGATCACGAAGGTGGTTTCCGTGATCTGCTTGCTGGCTGGGTCCGAGGGACGAATGAACTCGGTGAGCATTCCGCTCAATCCCCAGCCGTCGCGCAATTCCCACGACCACGGGAATTGCAGATAGGGCTGCGCACCGCGGCCGGCGATCGCGGCTGAACCGGTCGGCAACGCCACGCCAAACACCGCGGAGAGGTCGACCTTCCCCGGGATCGGACTGATCTGCCACTTGAGCGCCGGCGCGACATCGGTAAACCCGGAACCTTCGGGACCGCGCACATTTGCAAAATATGTCGGCACGTCCAAGAGAATCTCGAGACAGTTTGCGATGCCGGCGCGCAGCCGCGTGTTGGTGCCGTCCACAAATCGGCTGCCGTCTCGCGCACTGCCATTGATGCCGTTCTCGATCTGAAAACTGCCCGCGGGCACAACAAGGCTGGAGTTCGTGACGTCGGGCCGATCGGTGCTGATTTCGTCCCTGGTAGTTGGACAGCTGTCGGCCCTGGCGGCGAAGGTACTGTGACAGGCGAGCAAGGCCAGCAGGACTGTTATAAGTTTGCCAACACGCAGGGGCGCGCCCGCGAACACAAAAGCGGCTGGCGCAATCGTCGAAACGGAATTCTCCTCCTGCATTCAATCTCCTGCGGCCTGACGCAAACCGCGAGACGGTATCTCGCCAGGCCGTAAATCCCCAAACCGCGGAGAACGCCGAAAAGGGAGGCCCGATGGCCGCCCCTTCGACTTGCCCAAAATAATGATATGCCGCCAATAGCTCTTTGCTCAAGCCCCTACTGGATGGACCTCACGCATGCCCTTTGATAGCGAGACTCGCGTTCGCGTTTCAATATTCCCGATTGAGCAACATATTTCAAATTTTCAGCCTCAAACCCGGCGGCGGCGCCGCTTCAATGCGAAGCGGCCCGCGAATCCAGATGGCACGGGCGATACATCGCCGCGAGCTCGCGGCCGCCCAGGAAGATCATCTGCGGGGTGAGCCCTCCCCGTTGGTCGATCCAGTGCCGCACCTCAAATGGATACATGGAATAAAGGGTGCGGGTAGCCTCGGGATTGATGATCCTGCGGCCGTTCGAACCGGGATCCCACGCGGCGTGAAAGCCGAGCCTGGCGCGGGGGGTCACGCATATCTTGTCATGAGGAACCGTGCCGAGAACGATGGTGCAGGCGGAGACGCAAGACCCATCGATGATCACCATCTCGCCTGAGCTGCGTACGACCTTATATTTATCGACATAGGTTTCGATCCGGCCGCCGGGGTCCTGGACAATTCGAACCGCCGCGCTGCTCGCTCCAACTCCCGCGAGCAGGATAACCGCGGAGAATAACACCGCTGTCAGGTTTTTCATTACCATCCCGGCCTCCTCCGAAACCGCCGCCTTTGATGCCTGCTCAAAGACACCAGCATTTATTTTATTGCAGACAAGGCCGGCATTGCGGCGAAATTCCCGTTTAGGAATGTATATTGTTTATGGCAACAATATTTCGCCGGCCCGACCGACCCTGGTCTGGCGCGGGCGCGGCTACCCCAGCGCGGATCGTCGCAGCAGCACGCTCATCGGCCTCGAACGTCCGGCGCGGGGCGACACGCGATAGCTAGCCAGCAAGCAATTCCCTGTCCCGGCTTTATTTGGGAAATGACTCCATCCGCGATTGTGTCGTACCGTCCCGCGACGTCGGCCGCCCCTCAAAAGCGGCGGCCGGCAAATGTTCGCTGAGGAGCTTCGATGGATTAGGCCGGATCGATCTGCTCAGCTTGGTACGCCAATTCATGCCGGGGAAACAAAAGAGTGGCACTCAAGAATGTCATCGGAATAGATCACGCCGTCATCGTGGTCAGAGATCTCGACAGGGCCGCCGAAAACTGGAAGCGGCTCGGCTTTACGGTGTCGCCGCGCGGCACGCACAGCGCCAAGATGGGATCGGGCAATTACACCATCATGCTCGACCCCGACTACATGGAATTGCTCGGCGTTCTCGTTGAAACAGACCACAATGCTCCCTCGCGCGCATTCCTTGCAGGACGCGGCGAAGGCATCGAACGCGTCGCCTTCACGGCGGTCGATTCGGCCGCCGGCGCCGAGGAAATTCGCACCCACGGCTTCGAGCCGGTTGGCCCGATCGATTTCGAGCGGCCGGTGACGATGCCGGATGGCAGCCTGTCGGCGGCCAAGTTCACGGTCTTTCAATGGCCAATTGCGGAAGCACCGGGAGGCTTGCGCATCTTTGCCTGTCAGCACAAGACGCGGGAGACGGTGTGGATTCCGGAATTGATGAAACACGCCAATGGCGCAAAACGTTTGAGGCAAGCGCTGGTCGTCTCACCGGAGCCCGCAAAGGATGCCGCGCATCTCGCGTGCATGATCGATCGAGAGGTCAGGACGGAATCTGATGGCGCCGTCGCGGTAACCTCCGGCTCGGACCGCGCCGGTTTCGTGTTTCTGACCAAAGACCAGCTGAGCCGGCGATATCCTGAGGTCTCGCTGGCGGGATTGCCGGAGCGCGGCGGCGCGGGCCTCGTGATTGCGACCTCCGACCTCGCCGCCGCGGAGAAAGCTGTCGGCAGCTCCGGCGTCCGCAGCGGCGGCGCGGTGTGCGTCACCCCTGCCGCAGCCAACGGCACGCTGCTGGCCTTCGTCAGGGCATAAAGACATAAGCTAAAGGCCCACACGATCGCGAATTCGGCCATAGAGCACGACGCTCTTCACCGCCACGGGCCACAATGCATGGAAGCGAATTGGCTTCAACGTCGTGATCGGCATGTCGATCTCACCCGCCTCGCTTTCGATGAGCCTTCGCGCCAATTGCGGTCCCATCGCGGTCGCGAGCGCGACACCGCGGCCGTTGCAACCAAGATAGACCAACGCTCCGGGTGCCGGTTCGTGCACATGCGGGTAATGATCGGCGGTCATGGCCAGCCGACTGTTCCAGCCATGGGTCCAACGCACGCCTCGAAGCGCCGGCCAAAGCCTGTTGGCGTAGCGCATGAGATAGGCGACCGCGGCCGTCGTTCATGCAGAAGAGACCGCCACCTCTCGGGAGTCCAGGGTTTGACCAAAGCCGAAGCGACTTGCGCTCCCTGAGCGATATCATATGGCTTTGTAGCGCGCGGCCGGCTTGTTGGTCTGGGTGGCGGCGAACAGCGTCAAACGGGCGGCGTCGTACCTGTCCCAAAGGCTCGCGTCCGCCACCGTGGGCCATGTGATGGCTTCACCCTTGTCGAGGCCGGCGAGGGCGGCGCCCACCAGATTCTCCGCCGACATCACGGTGTCCTGGTCCAAGGCCGATAGCGGAAGGCCAGATGCATCCCAAATTTCGGTTGCTGTCGAGGCGGGAAGGACCACCTGGACTTTTACGCCAGTCCCGACCAGTTCGTCCTGAAGGCCTCGGCTGAAGTTCAGCACAAAGGCCTTGGTGCCACTGTACACGGAGCTGATCGGGAGCGAGTGGATGGCTAACACGGAGGCAATGTTGACGATCACTCCGTCATTTCTCGACAGCAGCGCGGGAAGAACAGCATGAGTGAGGCGCGTCACCGAAGTGATATTCAGCGCTATCTGGGCCAGGGATTGTTGCACGGGCGCCTGCGCAATCGGCGCAAGCCTAGCAAGTCCGGCATTGTTTACGAGGATGCGCACCGCCGGATTCGTTGCGAGGACCTTTTCGACACGGACAAGGTCAGATTCCTGCGCGAGGTCAGCGGCGATCACCTCGACGTTGGCGCCAGCATAGGTCTTCAAAATCTTTTTCGAGAGGGCCTCTAAGCGGTCGGCGCGTCGCGCCACGAGGATGAGATCGTAGCCCCGAGCGGCGAGGCGGTCGGCATAAACGGCGCCGATACCTGAGGATGCTCCGGTAACGACCGCGATTTTCTTCAAAGTGGCCACAGACATGAGGTTCTCTCCATTGGTTGAGCCCTCAACTATGTGGGGAGCATAACCCCTTTTCAATGGTACAGTGCTCAACTATATTTTACGTGCATGGGAAAGAAGCGTGGTCCTCCAGCAGTTGACCTGGATGACAGGACATGGAGGCGGTCGCTGTGCCGGCCAAATTTTCTTGCACGAACAACGCGTTGCGCCGTGCGGCGCGTCGCCTCGGCCAATTGTATGATGAGGCGCTTGCCCCGATTGGACTAAAGGCCACGCAGGCCGGTGTGCTCGCCCAGATCGGCGAACTAGCCCGCGGTCAAGAAGGGCCGACGCTGCAGGATTTGGCGGAGCGGTTAGCAATTGGAATCTCGGCGCTAACGCACGCGCTGCGGCCGCTCGTCAGGGACGGACTGGTTGAACTGCGGCAAGACCCCCAGGACGGGCGCACGAAGCGCGGTATTCTGACCCGCTTAGGCAAGGCCCGGCTCCGGGAGGCGTACCTGCTGTGGGCAGCGGCGAACCGCCGCGTGGAAACTGTTTTAGGGCCAGTCTCGGCCGAGAAGCTGCGAAGCTTGGCGGATCAAGTCGCCTCTCAGGAATTTCTCGCCGCCTATACCGCCCGCAAGAAGCTTGGAACCAATCCCGAGGTGACGTCCGAGTGATCTTTTGTGTCGATATCATGTAGAGTTGGACATCGAGACAAAGGAAACGCTGGCAGTCGCAGCGCGGTCCCCTCGTGCAAGGTGCCGGATCCGGCGAGTTGTTCGATGGACGCGCCACGCCCAAACCGAGGATTGATACTTACGAGCGGTTCGGGCCAAAACCGATCGCTGGCATATATTTCCTCGACTTGAGCACGGATGTCAGGCGCACGAATCTGCGTAAATGAGCGGGCGAGCCTCTCGTAGTCACGCAGAGAGTTTCATCGAGTTCAAAGACATTCACGATCAGCGCGCCCTACCCCGGTTCTGGATGCTTTTCGCCAGTTATCCGGGATTTTCACACGAACGGCAGGAAGATGTCGGGCCGTTTGGGGAGAAGCCGCCGAAAATAGCGCCGTCCTTCATCCGAAA
>JAQGKJ010000215.1 GCA_028290165.1 Bradyrhizobium sp.
GTCACGCGCTTAACGCTGCCGCGTCCACTGCATCCCGCCCCGCGTCCGTGACGATCGCGAGCGCCCCTCTGTGGGACGAGACGGCCATAGATCTACATGTGATTTGGGTCAGGCGAGAAGGGAAATATTTTTGCAAACGGGGATGGACAGGAAATCATCAGCCTCACTGATTTGCCCGTCGGGCAATCACATCGCGAGCTCATCGTCACATTAGCGGCCCCACATAAGCTGCCTGCGGACCTACAACTGCGTCTTCTCTGCAGCAGTGAAACCTCGATGATACCTTTGGCTCATCATCAACACTCCATCTTTTCTCTTTAAGATAAAGTGTTGCGTCGATCGACTGAGACCACCATCCAAAAGAGACATTGGGCGGAGCTTCCGCATCCCCGCTGTGTTTATCCCGGGCCGGACTTCGGACCCTCGAACGTGATCCCTTGTTGCGTGATAGCGCTCATGGTGGCGGGCAAGTTCGCTATCGACAGCGTGTGCCGATAAAAGTTTGGAAAATTCCGCGTGCCCGTTGAAAGCCTGAGGCCCAAGCGCCCGAAAACGAATAGATAAAGGTCTGCGACGCTAATATCTGTTCCCGCAACCCACCTACCATGTGAGATCTCTTTATCGAAATGAGCGAAGTCGCTCGCCAGTTGTGTCGCCGCCACCTGTTCGACCGAGCCGATGCAATCGGCGTCGCCGGCGAAGCGCTCGGCCCGCCACAGCCTGCCGAGGGCTGGGTGCACCGTACTTGAAAGGTACGCCATCCAACGCAAAACGTCATACCGCTCCCGTTTTCCGACAGTTGGCAACAACCCCCGGTCTGGAGCATTGTCCGCGATGAAGGAAAGCACGGCGGGTACCTCTGTTATCGTGCCGTGATGTGGAGTCACGAGTGCAGGAACACGCCCGAGCGGATTGATGGCTAGATAGCTTGGATCGGCCTGCTTGCCGCGCTCGACGCGAATGGCCTCATAGGTCAGCCCGCTGAGCTCAAGTGCAATGTGCGGCGCAAGGGCGCATGACCCGGCAAGGTAATACAGCTTCATAGTTCGGTCCCAGATGCGTTCGACGTAGCCCGATTGGGCTCGGGTGCAATTTGAACTCAATACAGCTAACTAGTTTAAACGAGTAAGCGGATCTGTCACACCGGAAAGACAAGCATTGACTTCCGCCCCTGGCACCAGCCGGACGTGCCGGCGCGCTCTGACGATGTGCGTTGTTGGGGGTAGACTGGAAGTAACCGGACCACTGTCGGAACGACGAGAATGACCGGTCGTATCCACCTTATCCTGTCGTCGTCGTACCTGTTTTAGGCTTGATTCTTTCAGTCGCCGGGACGAAAACTGGTCACGACCTTTGAGGACGACCGATGAGTGATTTTGTCCTGCCGGAGACGCGCTACGCGCTCAGCGGTGACGTCAATATCGCTTATCAAGTGATGGGCGATGGACCGTTAGATATCATTCTGGTTCCGGGCTTCATGTCGCATATTGAATTCAGGCATGAACTGCCTGGGTATACCGCTTTTTTGCGCCGACTCTCCACATTTGCCCGAGTCGTGACGTTCGATAAAAGAGGCCAGGGATTATCCGATAGAGTATCCGACGCGCCATCGCTGGAACAACGGATGGATGACGTTCGCGCCATCATGGATACCATCGGTTCCAGACAAACAACACTCTTTGGACATTCCGAAGGTTGTGCGATGAGCGCGCTATTCGCCGCTACCTACCCAGAGCGTGTTTCAAGACTCATTCTGTTTGGCGGCTATGTGCGGCGACGCGATCCGAATTTCGAGGAAATGCTGCAGCAGCGTGTAAAGCTTTGGGGCACCGGCGCGATGATGATGCGTGTTATCCCAAGCTTGGCAGCAGACCCGGACGCCGTTGCTCAGTTTGCCAAGTTTGAACGGCTTTCGGCTAGTCCCGGAGCTGTCAAATCCTTCACGGTGTTGAATTGGCAGATTGATGTCAGTTCGATCCTCCCAGCCGTGCGCGTTCCGACACTCGTTCTCCATCGTAAAAACGACGCGCAGGTTTCGATTGAATTAGGCCGCGAATTGGCAGCGCACATTCCTGACGCCAAATTTATCGAGTATACCGGCGGTGATCATACATTCTACACCGGCGATGTCGAAGCGGTGCTTGGCGACATCGAAGAGTTTATCACGGGGCATCGCGAGAGTTCCTCAGTCGACTTTGAACGTGTTCTTGCCACGGTGCTCTTCACCGATATTGTCGATTCAACACGAAATGCCGCGGCGAAAGGCGATCAGGCATGGCGGAGATTGTTAGACAGCCATGATCAGCTGGCAATTCAAACGGTCGAAAAGCATCGCGGGACTTTGGTCAAGACGACCGGCGATGGAATTTTGGCAACGTTTGACGGACCGGGCCGCGCGGTTCGCTGTGCTTTGTCGCTCGGAGCCGCCTCAAAGCAGATCGGCTTGTCGCTACGTGCGGGTCTCCATACCGGCGAAATTGAAATCAGGGGTCGGGATATTGGCGGCATCGCAGTGCACGCCGCCGCTCGCGTGATGGCCCAGTCTCGGCCCAGCGAAGTTCTTGTTTCAAGAGTTGTCACCGACCTCGTGGCCGGAGCAGGTCTGAAATTTTCCGAGCGCGGGTCGCATGAACTCAAGGGCCTCCCGGGTCGATGGGATTTATTTGCTGCGAGCGCATAGTACATGACTGTAATTGGCGCCAAGCGCCGGCAGGTCGGTTACGCCTGGAATAATGTCTTGTTCTACGTCAAGGGCGGCGGCGCCGTTGCCGCCGATCGCTATACTACTTTTGTTACCGCGACTAATTTTGTGACTGGCACCGCCTCGGAGACCCGATGGGGAGGCACGGTTGGCGCCGGTCTCGAATACGGGTTTGCCCCGAATTTGTCCGTGGCCTTCGAGTACGATCACCTGTTCATGGGAACGCGAAACGTCACGCTCAGCGTGCCTGCAATAGCGCCGCTGGCACCGTTTGAACGCGTTCGTCAGGATGTGGACCTGGGCACCGTACGCATCAACTATCGTTTTGGCGGCCCTGTCGTCGCGAGATGCTGATCTTTTGAATTCTGTGGCGACAGAACAAGCCCCGGCTTCGTCCGGGGCTTTTTTGTGCTAAGAATCTTCGGACAATCAATCTCGATTTATGAGTAGGCGCCCTACTCCAGACCCGCGCGGCGAAAACCTTCCAGATAATGCTCGCAATCGGCGCTTTGCTTGATCGGCATATGGCTTGCGAGCCAGGCCAGCGAGATATTGGGTTGCGCGCGGCGGAGCTCCTGTAATGCGGTGCGGGCGACATCAACACATCCCGCCATGCCCGCGGCGGCCGTCAGCACCCGGTGAGCCCCGACGAAATCAGCGCGTTGCCGGATTCCATCGCGCGAAAGACGCATCGCTTCCTGGTAGTTGCGTCCGACGAATTGTGCGTAGGCCGCGATGCCGCAATAGACAGCCGAGAATGGATCACGCGGGCTCAGCCGCAGCGCGCGGCGCGCCGCCACATTGGCCTCTTCCCAGCGCCCGCAGTAAGACAGCGCCAGGCCGTAATAGCCCTGAGCCAGCGAGAAGTTCGGGTTGAGCCGCAGTGCCACCTCGAACTCGGCCAGGCAATCGTCGAAGCGTCGCATAAACAAATGAGCGGCGCCCAGGGCATGGTGCGCCCAGGGGTCTTCGCTGTCGGCCCTGACCGCCGCCAGTCCCGCACGTTCGGCAATTGGCGCTGCCGCCGCCATGTCCGACCAACCCATGTGAGCGCTGAACGTGTGGCTGGTACCGAGCACACCGAGTGCCTGACCGTAGTTCGGATCGATGGTGATAGCCTTCTCGAGCAAGGCTTGCGCCACCATATTGTCCTGTCGCGTCACCCGCCAGTAATGCGACAGCGCCCGAACCACCAAATCCCAGGCGTCCATGCTGTTCGGCGGCTTGCGCTGGGCACGAAAATTTTCCGCCGCATAGAGCTGCGGCTCGATTGCAGCGACGATGGCTTCGGTAATCTCGTCCTGGACCGCGAAAACGTCGGCAAGGGCGCGATCGTAACGCTCCGCCCAGATGTGGCTGCCGGTGGCGACGTCATTGAGCTGTGCCGTGATGCGCACGCGGTCGCCGCCCTTGCGCACGCTGCCTTCGACCACATAGCCGACGCCGAGCTCTTCGGCGACCTGTTTCATGTGGACGGCCTTGCCCTTGTAGATGAACGAAGAGTTGCGCGCGATCACGAAGAACCAGCGCAACTTCGATAGCGCAGTGATGATGTCTTCGCTGATGCCATCGGAAAAATACTCCTGTTCCGGCTCCCCGCTCATGTTGACAAAGGGAAGCACGGCTATCGCCGGCCGGTCAGGCAACGGCAACGCCGGGCGCGATTGCTCGTGGGCTCCATCCGGCGTTCGTCTGGCCGCCTGCCCCGGTTCGGCGCCGTCTTGTTGCGTGCGCACGGCGCTGATGAAGCGGAAGCCCTTGCGCGGGATGGTGCGAATGAACTTCTGGTCTCCACCGCTGTCGCCAAGCGCTTTGCGCGCGGCATTGATGCGGCTGGTCAGCGTCGAATCCGAGACGATCCGGCCGCGCCAAACCGACGCAAAGAGATCGTCCCTGCTGACGACGCGGTCGCGGTTCTCAACCAGATAGACCAGCAGGTCGAATACCTGCGGCTCGATCGCAATCGGCTCTGAACCCTTGCGCAGCTCGCGTCGGTCAGTGTCAAGAGTATGATTATCAAAGAAAAATTGCACAGCGGGCCTCAAAGTCAGATTTCGACACCGCTCTCAAGGAATAATCACGCCCATCTCAAGGACAAATCAAGTGCGGCACAAGGTCTTTCTGTCGCGTTCTCGGCATCCTGCGTCGCGCAATTGCGATCGCCTTGTTCGCATTCGATTGGAGGAGACCATGACCCAGACCCAAACAGTCAGCCCGGATGTACGGGGCACTCCAACAGAGAGACTCAGTGCGTTTCTCTACGGGCTCGTAGCCTATCTCGTGTTCTTTGTCTCGTTCCTGTACGCCATCGGCTTCGTATCAGGGTCGGTGGTGCCCAAGACCATCGACTCCGGCGAGGCCGCGCCGGCCGCCGGAGCGGTCATCGTCAACATACTTCTGATGTCCGTTTTCGCCCTGCAGCACAGCGTGATGGCACGCAGGCAGTTCAAGCAGTGGTGGACCCAATACGTGCCGAAATCGGTCGAGCGCAGCACCTATGTGCTGTTCGCGAGCCTGGCGCTCATCCTGCTATTCTGGTACTGGCGTCCGATTCCGACCGTGGTCTGGCAAATCGACAATCCACAAATCGCCATCGCGATGTCAGGCCTTTCGATGGTTGGCTGGCTGATCGTGCTGACCAGCACGTTCCTGATCAACCATTTCGAGCTGTTCGGGCTGCATCAGGTCGCCAACAATCTGACCGGCCGGCCGATGCCGGCGCCGCGTTTCCGCACGCCGCTGTTCTACAAGTTCGTGCGGCACCCGATCTATCTCGGCTTCATCATCGCGTTCTGGGCGGCGCCGACGATGACGATCGGGCATCTGTTGTTCGCAGGCGTCACCACCGCCTACATCCTGGTCGGTATCCTGCTGGAAGAACGGGATCTGGTCGATCTCTTCGGAGACGACTACCGCCGCTACAAGGACCGTGTGTCGATGCTGGTGCCGTGGCGCCGCTCGAATTGATCGGTCGGATCAAGCGCAACTGGGTGGCGGCACCGGATTCTGACCGGTGCCGCGCCCCCCGCGGAGATCGCCCGCGTGAAAGGAATTACCCGATGATCGAGGAAGCGCGGGGCCGCATCGACTACGACGACTGCGGGACCGGCCCGACCGTTGTGCTGGTGCCGGGATCGTGCAGCACCGGGGCCGCGTGGCGGCCGGTGATTGCCGCGTGGGACGGCCAGTTTCGCACCGTGACCACGAGCCTGCTTGGATATGGCGGAACCGGTGAACGCCGCACCGCATCCGATTGTTCGATTGGTCACGAAGCCGAGGCGCTGGAATCAGTTGTTCGAAGGGCCGGCGGCCGGGTCCATCTGGTCGGCCACTCCTTTGGCGGTCTGGTGGCGCTCGCAGTCGCCCTGCGCAATCGGGTTCCTCTGGCAAGCCTTTCGATCCTCGAGGCGCCGGCGGCCGAGGTGTTGCGGGAAACGAGCGAGGAACAGCATTACCGCGCATTCCGCCGGATGACGGAGGTCTATTTCGGTGCTTTCGAACGCGGTGACGCGCAAGCGATCGGGACCATGATCGACTTTTACGGTGGTACCGGCACCTTTGCGTCCTGGCCGCCGCGGGTTCGTGCCTACGCCGTGGAGACGACGCCGGTGAACATCCTTGACTGGGCGAGCGCGTTTGGCTTTTCGTTGGCGGCAGAAGCACTGGCAACCGTCCGGCTTCCCGTCCTGATCCTGCGGGGCGGTGCCAGTCACCCGGCGGTGCAACGCGCCAATGAATTGCTTGGTGAGCTATTGCCGGGAGCCACTGGCGAGGCGATCGAAGGGGCTGCGCATTTCATGATTGCAACCCACGCCAGCGAAGTAGCCCGGTCGATCGCGCGGCACGTATGTCGGACAACCGGCCGATCGAGGATGATGCCGGCAGAGCCGGCCATCTAAAGCACCGCGGCTGGTATCATGGTAGGAAGGATGGCATCGCGCCTTGTTCCGCGCGGCGGGCAAGCATTAAACCGATCGTAAACAAATTCATTCAAAATGAACGCTTACGATCAAAGCCGGTTTTCTGGAGCGCCCCGCATGGCCTTTGGACTTGAGCGACGCAGATTCGCTGTCTTGCGACTTAACCTTGGGCCAAAGGCCGTCGTCAGCGCCGCGCTCCTGATCGCCGTGAATACCGCGCTGGTGGTCGGTGCGGGATACTTGTCGCTGACACGCGACTTCGAGGCCCGCGCGGAGCGCGATATCGACGCCAACCTCCGCGCCCTCAGTCTCGCCTTCAGCGAAGCCTACCCCAATGCGAAGATCGCCATTCGAGACGGTGTCGTTGAACGCATTGAAATTCCGCAGATGCCGGAATTTGCCGACCACAGGATTGTGGATCGGGCAACCTCCTATGTCGGCGGCACCGCCACGCTGTTCGTCTACGACGACGCCTCGCAGCAGTTTGTTCGCCGCACCACGAACGTGAAAAAGGAAAATGGCGAGCGGGCAGTCGGCACGCAACTCGCGGCCGATCATCCCGGGCAAGCCTTTGTCCGCCGCGGTGTGGCTTACAAAGGCCCGGCGGTATTGTTCGGGCGACGTTTCTACACGGCATACCAGCCGGTGTTTGGTGAGGCCGGCAAGGTGATCGGCATCGTCTATGTGGGGATTCCGACCGCCCAGCTCGACAGCGTGTTGTCGCAGGCGCTCTGGGCCATGGCGATTGCCGCAGGGATCGCCGCTTTGCTCGTGCTCGGCATGACGATGCTGATCGTCCGCCGCGTCACCAAGCCGCTGAGGGCCGTAACGGCATCGCTGACGGTTCTCGCCGAGGGAAGGACCGACGTCGAAATTCGCTACGCCGGTCGCCACGACGAAATCGGCGCGATCGCCCGGACAGTCGAGGTTTTCAAGAACAACCGGCTCGAACGCCGCCAACTCGAGGCCGAACGCATCAGCGCCGAGAAGCTTGCGATGGACCGGCGCAAGGCGGAGCTGAATCAATTTGTCGAGGATTTCCGTACCAAGATCGGTGGCATTATCGAGCGGGTCATGAATTCTTCCGGGCAATTCGAGGAAGACGCGCAGCGGCTCTCCGTGACAGCGCATTCGACGGCGGAGATGTCGGGTCAATCCGCCGATGCCTCCCGGCACGCCTCTGAACACGTCCGCAGCGCCGCGGCCGCCTCGAACGAGCTGTCCCAGTCGATCGTTGAAATCAGCCGCCGGGTTCAAGAGTCGAACAGTGTTGCCGCCGAAGCGGTCAAGCAGGCCGACACGACCGATCAGCGGATGGCAGAATTGTCGGCCGCCGGGGAACGGATCGGCGATGTGGTCAAGCTGATCACATCGATTGCGGAACAGACCAATCTGCTCGCGCTCAACGCCACCATCGAAGCCGCACGCGCCGGCGACGCAGGCCGTGGATTTGCGGTTGTCGCGCAGGAGGTCAAGACCCTGGCTGGCCAGACCGCAAAGGCCACCGACGAGATAGCTGCGCACATCGTCAACATGCAGCGGGCTACGGGAGAGTCGGTCAATGCGATCAAGGCGATCGGGCTGACGATTGAGATCATCAGCGGGATCACCACGTCGATTTCCTCCGCCGTCGAGCAGCAGGGCACCGCGACTCAAAGCATCGCGCAAGGCGTCCAGGCTGCCGCCAGCGGTACCCTCGATGTTGCCGACAACATCGAGCGCGTGGCGAAAAATGCCCGCGAAACCGGAACGACGTCGGGCCTGATGCTGAAATCGGCGCAGGAACTGTCGGATGTGAGCGCCCACCTCAGGGACGAGGTCGAGAAGTTTTTGGACAGCGTTCGCGCGGCGTGATGCGATCGTCATTCCGGGGCGATGCCAACGGGTCCGCGCCAAGCGCGGCCCGATGACAGGCTCCGTATCGAACCTCAGATGCGCAGTTGCGCACCGGGGAATCCTGAGATTCCGGGTTCGCATCTTCGATGCGCACCGGAATGACGCTACGCGTCATCCCAACCGCCAGCCCACCTCTTCGGCAAAGCTCTGGTAAAATTCGGCGTCATAGGCGCGCTCGGGCGTTTGCCGCACGCGCTCGTCGAGCTGGTGGGCGTCCTCGCCGACCAGGATGCGCCAGCGCTCGGCCTTGACGCCGTCGAGAATGATCTTTGCAGCTTGAGCAGCCGTGGTCGGCGCATCCTCGCGAAAGCTGCGGTCGCGCTCGGCCACGAGCGCCTGGATGTCCTCATCCGACATGGCAGCCGCGTCGATGCCGCCGGCGGCGAGGCGCGCGCGCGTCAGCGCGATTTCGTTCTCGCTCAGCCGGTCGGAATCGGTGCCGTTTTGGACTTTCCGGGAATTGGAGACAATCGAGGTACCGATATGGCCGGGCATCGCGACCGAGCATTTGACGTGCGGCGCGTTCAGCCGGAGATCGTTGATCAGCGCTTCGGTAAATCCCTTCACGGCGAATTTGGCGGCGCTGTAGGCGGTGTGCGACACGCCCATTCCAATCGAGGCCCAGAACCCGTTGACGCTACTGGTGTTGACGATGTGGCCCTCGTCGGCCTTCACCAGCATCGGCAGGAAGGTGCGGACGCCGAGATAGACGCCGCCCCAGCAGATGTTAAAAGTCCTTTCCCACTGCTCCCGCGTGTTGGTGAACAGGCTGCCGCCGCCGCCGATGCCGGCGTTGTTGAACAACAAATGGATTTTTTCGGTCGCCTGCTGCTCGGCGATCTCGTCGCGGAAGCGTTTTAACT
>JAQGKJ010000237.1 GCA_028290165.1 Bradyrhizobium sp.
ACGAGCCCGTAAAGGCTGCCAGCAACGTTCCGCCGGCGGACCAGCCGGTCGCCGACCGGCTGCGCGACATGCTGGGCGCGAAATCGCTGCGCTATTTCGACCGCAAGGCCGAACGGAGCGCGGTCGAGAAATTCTACACCAGCCGCGAATATGCGCCGCTGTGGACGCAAGCGGGCTCGCTGACCGAGAGCGGCAAAGGCGTCATCGCACGGCTGAAGGTTGCGGCTTCCGAGGGCTTGAATGCGTCGGACTATCCGGTGCCGGATTTTGCGGCGGCGACCACGCCCGATGCGCTTGCAGAAGCCGAGTTGAAGCTGACCGCGAGCATGCTCGATTACGCGCGCCAGGCGCAGAGCGGCCGGATGCACTGGTCGCAGGTCAGCGGGGACATCTCCTATCCCGAGCACCCGACCGATCCCAATGAAGTGCTGACCAATGTCACGACCGCCAAGGACGCGTCGGCGGCGCTCGAAGGCTACAACCCGCCGCACAAGCTCTATCGCGAATTGAAGGCAAAGCTCGCCGAATTGCGCGGCCAGGGCGACGGACCGGTGATTCAGATCGCGGAAGGACCGGCGCTTAAATTCGCGCCGGCGCGCAGCAAGAAGCAGCCCGCGGTCGAGATGGAAGATCCCCGCGTGCCGCAACTGCGCGCCAAGCTCGGCATCGCCGAAAATGCCGACGACACCCATTACGACGCCAAGGTCGCCGAGGCCGTGCGCAAATTCCAGGAGGGCGCCGAACTGAAGCCCACCGGGATTTTGGACGACAGAACCGTCAAGGCGATCAACAGCCCGAAGCGCGACAAGCAGATCGACTCCGTGATCGTCAACATGGAGCGCTGGCGCTGGCTGCCGCGCCAGCTCGGCGCGCCCGCGATCGGCAATGCCTACGTCATTCTCAACATCCCGGACTATACGCTCAAGGTGATGCAGAACGGCGCACAGGTCTGGACCACCAAGGTGGTCCCCGGCCAGCCGGGAATTCATGCAACGCCGCTTTTGACGGAGACGATGAAGTTCATCACCGTCAATCCGACCTGGAACGTGCCGCCCTCGATCATCTACAACGAATATCTACCGGCGCTGCAGCAGGATCCGACGGTGCTGCAGCGGATGGGGCTGAAGCTCGATCGCGCCCCCGACGGCAGCATCCACATCTCGCAGCCGCCGGGCGAGGCCAATGCGCTGGGCCGCATCCGCTTCAACTTCCCGAACAAATTCCTGGTGTATCAGCACGACACCCCGAACAAGGAGCTGTTTGCCAAGGAAGAGCGCGCGTTCAGCCACGGCTGCATGCGGGTGCAGAATCCGGATCAATACGCTGCAACCCTGCTCGGCATCACCGCGCCGAGCGAGCACTACACGCCCGATAAGATCCGCAGCATGTATGGCCATAGCGAGATCGACATCAAATTCCCAACCCCGATCCCGGTCAACATCACCTACCAGACCGCGTTCGTGGACGACGCCGGCAAGCTGCAGTTCCGCAAGGATGTCTACGGCCGCGACGCCACCATGCTGGCCTTGCTCAAGAACGCCAGAGGCAGGGATATGGAAAACGTCGTTGCGCATTCGCAGCCGAGCTACGCCCGTCCGACCGGCAATCTGCCGGCGGGCGTCAGCTTTGCCAGCGACAACAGCTTCTATTCAGGGGGGCCGTCGTTCTTCGAGCGCCTGTTCGGGCCGCCGACGCTGCCCCCTGCCCCCGTGGGCCGGCGATCGCAGCCGCAGCGGCGGATTATCACCCGCTGATCTCTTCACAATTGCCAGCGGCGGCAATATGAATTCTTCAGCTAAATCAGCGGCCTCGCCCTCCGGGCGGGGCCGTTCGCGTTAACCATTACCCACCTGTATTTAACCACGGCACTTTTTCGCCACACTCGACGGGTTAGGTTAAGGTCGACTTGGGGGGTGGGAAATTAAAGTCCAATTAACCCACCCGAAATTAAGACTGCGTTAACCCTCTTCCGCCACACGGGGTAGCGGAAGAGTTCCTCGAACGGTCGTCTCAGGGTGGGCTCATTCGTGCTGGCTAGTTTCGCACGCCAATTCCATGCGCTGTCGCTACCGAAGGCCGGGTATCATCTCGGCCTGACATCCGTGTTGCTCCTGATGGGAGCCGGATCGGTCCACGATGCGACCGCGCTGAACGAAACCCGCACCCTTTCCTTCCACCACACCCATTCCGACGAAGACTTAACCGTCACCTTCAAGCGCGACGGGCGCTACGACGAAGAGGCGCTGAAGCAGCTCAATCACTATCTCCGCGACTGGCGCAGCCAGGAACAGACGACGATGGATCGTCATCTGTTCGACATCCTCTGGGAAGTCTACCGCGACGTCGACGGCAAGAAACCGATCCAGATCATTTCCTCCTACCGCTCCCCCGCCACCAACGCCATGCTCCGCCGCCGTTCGTCCGGCGTGGCCCGTTTCAGCCAGCATATGCTCGGCCACGCCATGGATTTCTTCATTCCGGACGTGCCGCTTGAGCAGATCCGCTCCGCCGGCCTCCGCCTGCAGCGTGGCGGCGTCGGGTTCTATCCGACATCGGGATCGCCTTTCGTCCATCTCGATACCGGCAGCATTCGCCACTGGCCGCGAATGACCCACGATCAACTGGCCCGCGTATTCCCTGACGGGCGTACCGTGCATGTTCCCTCCGACGGCAACCCGCTGAAGGGATATGAACTGGCACGCGCCGACATCGAAAAACGCGGCAGTGGCGATGATGCGTCGACCAAGGGCGTGCCGAACCTGTTCGCCGCTCTGTTCAAGAGCAAATCGAACGACGAGGAAGACGAGGGCGCAAGCGCTCCCGTGGCCAGCGAAAAGACCGCTCCGGCTGGTCTGATGGCCGCCGCCGCTCCCGCCAAATCCGCCGACCCGGTGCCGATGCCCCGCTCGAAACCTGCCGCGGCAGCAACCTTCCAGCTAGCCTCGGCGGATGCGCAGATCGTCCAGCCCGCAAAGACCAGGCAGACCGCTGCGACGCCGGCTGGAACCTCTACGCCGCCTGAAAAGGCCGAAGCCAAGCCGGAAACGCCGGCGGACATCATCAACGCCCGCGGCTTCTGGGACGATGCGGCGACAGCGCCGAAGCAGGCGACGCCCGCGCAGGTCGCCGCCATCGGCGCCCGACAGGCGCTCGCCTCCGCCGACCCGCAACCGACCGCAAGCGTTTCCTCCGCGTTCCAGGCGCTGGCCTACGCGCCGGCCGCCTCTTCTCCGGTCGACCGCGCCAATGTCGTCGCAGCCAGCGCACCGATCCCCCGCAGCGTCCGTCCCGCATCGGCTCCGCGCAATCCGGCGGCCGCCACCACGATCGATACCGTCGTCGCCAAGGGACCGCAGGGCCAGGGCAATCCGATTGCGACGTCGACCCGGCTCGCAGCCTCCAGGGGCAACGATACCTGGATGCGCATGATGATCCTGGCGCCGAGCGCAACCACCTCGATGAATGCCACCGTGCTGGGCGACACCGACATGACCCTGATGCGCACGCATTTCATAAAACCCCAATCCGCGATCTCGATGGGTTTCTCGGACGATCCGCTGATGGGCATGGTCTGCGACCATTTCACGGGATCGGCGACCGCGACGCTGGCGACGCAATCCTTCCTGATGCGGACCGCATCGCTGCGCTGAGCGCTCGTCGATACACAAGCTTCCACAAATTCAGCGTCGTCCTCGCGAACCAGGCCGTGTAAAAACCATCCTGTGCTGCTGCTTTAGCAGGGTGGTGGAATTGATTCGGTGGCAGGATGGCACACATTACCGGACAATCGCGGTATCAGGCGACGCTGTACCCCGAGGTT
>JAQGKJ010000826.1 GCA_028290165.1 Bradyrhizobium sp.
GGCGAAGCAACTCGGCGGCGCGTTTGAGATCCTGCGGCAGCGTCTGGCCGTCGAGATAGAGCAGCGCCAGATTATAGGCCGCCTTCGGGTTGCCGAGCTTGGCCGAGGACGCCAGCAGTTTGACCGCTTCCTCGCGATCGACCGGGCCGCCGCGCCCGGCGAGCCGGAACATGGCGAGCGCGAACATGCCCTCGCGGTCGCCGCCGTCGGCGGCGCGCTTGTACCATTCGGCCGCCTTCGCATAATCGCGCTTGACCCCCATCGCGTTGGCATAGAGCTCGCCGAGCATTGTCATCGCCTTCGGGTCGCCGTTTTCCTGCGCGCGCTTGGTCGCGAAATCGAAGGCGGTCTTGTATTGCCCGCGCTGATAGGCGCCGAACACCAGATCGACATTGGGATCGTCGGGCACGGGCGCCGGCGTGACGGTGGCGGTCGGCGCAACCGGCGCTGCCGCGGGATTCGGCGTCGCGGCTGCCGCCGGCTTCTTGGCGGCCGCGGGCGGTTTTGGTTTCGGCTTGGCGCCGGGTTTGCTGGCTGCCGGGGGCGTCTCCGCGCCGGGAGGCGACAGCGAGATTTGGGCCACCGCGCTTGCCGTCAACATCAGGCAGGATGCGAGGACCGAGATCGGACGCAGGATCTTCATTTCCGGCGCTATCCCTGTTCGGCTTTGGCTTTTCCGCGCATCGCGGCATAGGCTTGCCTGATCGCCTGCTCCGCGTCCATCAGGGCCGCCGCGGCGCCACGCGGATCGGCCCATATGAAATCGCCGACCAGGACGAAATCCGCACCCGCTGCGGCAAATTCATAGGCCTCCTCGCGTGACGCCGCGAAGCCGACGCAAGGCGGCTCGAACAGTTCGGCCCACCATTCAAGGCGCTCGGCGACCGCCTCGACTGAAGGTCGTTGTTTTCGTGCATCCGGCTCGCCGAACAGCACGTAATCCGCGCCTAGCTCGCCCGCCGCCATCGAATCGTGCCGCGTCGCAAGGCCGCCGACACCGGCGTTGCGGTCGGGTTTCAGGCTCGGCAGCGCCTCCTCCTTGGCTGCGATGCCGGTGAGGTGCGCGCCATCGGCGCCGGCGCGCGCAACCAGTTCGACATGACCATCGAGCAAGAGCGCCGCACCGCTGCCCTGGATCGCCGGCGCCAACGCCTTGACGCGCGAAATCATGGTACGCGGGTCGGTCGGCTTGAGCCGCACCAGCACCGCCGCGACGTCGGCGCCCGCGAGCAGGCCGGGAAGGCCTGCCACTAGAGACGACGGGTCGTCCACCTCCGGTGTCGCGAGATAGAGACGCGGCACGGCGCGCGGCGGAACGGGTTTTGTGGCCAATCTATGCCGCCTTCTTTTCCAGATCGGCCTTCCACTCGCCTCTGCTCGCCAGCGAATTCATTTGCGCGCGGTGGGTGAATGCCCGCTGGCCCGCGGCGACGTTCTCCGCTTTGCCCGACCACGCTTTCTGCGGCGCCGCCTGCAGCGCCCGGCCGTAGGAGAAGGTGAGATGCCACGGCAGGCCGCCGATCCGGTTCATGGCGTTGAGATGCGCGGTGGCGTCCTCGTCGGACTGGCCGCCGGAAAGGAAGGCAATGCCGGGCACCGCCGCCGGGACGCAGTTCTTCAATAACCGGACGGTTTTTTCCGCGACCTCTTCGACGGAGGCCTGCCTGGGATTTTTCTTGCCGGGGACCACCATGTTGGGCTTTAGGATCATGCCTTCCAGCGCGACGCGCTGAATCCGCAGTTCCTGAAACGTCTTGTTGAGGACGCGCTGGCTCATTTCGTAACAGCGGTCGATATCGTGATCGCCATCCATCAGCACTTCCGGCTCGACGATCGGAACAATCTGCGCGTCCTGGCACAATGCCGCGTAACGCCCGAGCGCGTGGGCATTGGCGTGGATCGCGGTCATGCTCGGGAGCTTATCCTTGTCGATATTGATCACCGCGCGCCATTTCGCGAACCGCGCGCCCGCTTCGTAATATTTCTTCAGGCGCTCGGCGAGCTTGTCGAGGCCTGCGGTGATCAATTCACCGGGGCAGTTCGGCAGGGCTTGCGTCCCCTCATCGACCTTGATGCCGGGGATCGCGCCGGCCTGCTCGATGATCTTGATCAGCGGCGTGCCGTCCTTGGCTTTTTGCCAGATGGTCTCATCGTAGAGGATGACGCCGGAGATATACCGGGACATCGCTTCGCTGGAGCGGAACAGCATTTCGCGATAGTCGCGGCGCGACTCTTCGGTCGACACCACGTTGATGGCGTCGAAGCGCTTCTTGATGGTGCCTGACGATTCGTCGGCGGCGAGCAGGCCCTTGCCCGGCGCGACCAGGGCGAAGGCGACCTTGTTGAGATCGGCGAGATTCATCGATGCTTCCTCCCGAGCATTCTATCGTTGCAAATCAAAATAGACCGTTCTCGGGCAATTCCCAAGAAGACGTGCAAGAAAACCTGGAACAAAAACGGCGCGGGCGAGGCAGCCTTGGGCTCGCTCAGGAGCGGTTTCCGCTCACGCAACCTTCGGATCCAGCTCGCCCTTGGTGTAACGCTTCGCCATCTCGGCCGTGGTCAGCACCTTCTTGATCTTGCCGGCCTGGCCCGCGGTATTGAATTCCTGCAGCCGCTGTTTGCAAAGTTTCGCCATCGCGTCCATCGCGGGCTTGAGATATTTGCGCGGATCGAATTCTTCCGGATTGTCGTGCAGCACCTTTCGGATCTGTCCGGTCATCGCCATGCGGTTGTCGGTGTCGATGTTGATCTTGCGGA
>JAQGKJ010000256.1 GCA_028290165.1 Bradyrhizobium sp.
TTCGGCCAGCTTGTTCTCGAACCCTTCGCCCTTTTCGTTGGAGAACGGCAAATTGCGCGGGTCGGCGCACACCCTCAATACCCTGGGGTCGACGAGTTCGATCGACAGGTCAGTGCCATCGCTCATCTGCGCTCGGGAGACATCACGGCCGCTGATGGCCGTGATGATTGCGACAAAGGAAATCAGCAGCCAGCGGTATGGACGGGCATTTGTCATCGAACGCCGTCGCACTTCCGGCCTGCCAATTCTTTTCCTGGTACAACAGACATCGGATAGCTCGGTGAGCCGAAGTCAAGCAGAAGCCGGGGGCGCGTAAAATGCTATGCTTCTCAATTCGAGCGTGCAACAGGATATTCCTCGCCATGGATACGCTGCGTGTTGCGATGCAACCAGGCCTCGACGGCGGAATCCACATCGCTTCGCGGCGAGGCGGAGGCAGAAAGATGGCTGGTCGCGGTCTGCTTATTGCCGCCCTCTTGATGTTCGGC
This sequence comes from Bradyrhizobium sp., assembly GCA_028290165.1. The sequence continues at coordinate 489 of JAQGKJ010000256.1, forward strand.
GCGTCGACATTCTCGAATGCGGAGCAAGACGATCTGCCGGTTAGCGAGATCGCTCCGGGCGTCTTCCTGCATACCGGCCTCACCGCACTGATGACGCGCGATAACGAGGGGGCCATCGCCAACATCGGATTCATCATTGGCGAGCGCGCGGTTGCGGTGGTCGATTCCGGAGGCAGCGTTCGGGAGGGACAGCGGCTGCTCGCGGCCATTCGTGCCCGCACCGACAAGCCGATCCGATACGTTGTCAACACGCACGGCCATCCAGACCACGTCTTTGGCAACGCCGCCTTCGTCGCCGACGGAACCGTGTTTGCCGGTCACAGAAACCTGCCACGCGCCCTCGCCTCGCGCGGCCACTTGTACATCGATGCCTTTCGTCGGATCATGGGTGACGCGTTGATCGACGAGGTGCGGATCGTCCCGGCGACACTTGTCGTCGATGGCACAATCACCCTCGACCTCGGTTCCCGGATCCTAACCCTGCGTGCATGGCCAGCCGCGCACAGCGACAGCGATCTTACCGTGCTCGATGAGGCGACCAAAACCCTATTCGCAGGCGATCTGGTGTTCCTGACCCACGCGCCCGTGCTGGACGGCAGTATTCGCGGCTGGCTAAGCGTAATCGACGAGTTAAGCGCCCTCCCCGCCAAACGCGTGGTGCCAGGTCACGGGGCCGTGAGCGAGTGGCCGGCGGCACTGGCCGACGAGCGCCGCTATCTCGAAACGCTGGCCTCAGATATCCGCACGCTCATCGCCCGCGGCGGATCGATTAGCGACGCCGCCCGGCTCGCCGCGGCCTCCGAAAAGTCGCGATGGCAACTCTACGACGACTACAATGCGCGCAACGCGACCGCAGCATTCGCGGAAATTGAATGGGAATGAGCCCCACAATACCGTATATTGACAGCGTTGCTTCCATCTCCGCGAGGGCGCGACCATGCCCGGATATCATTTCCGTCTGCTGTGCATCGCTGGCCTCCTGAGCGCCATGGTCAGCGCGCGCCTCGCGCCCGCAGCAACGCCCGATGCCTATGACCCCTGGCCTGGCCTGGTCCAGGATATCTTCAGCAACCGCTCGATCAACGACGGCACCGGCGTGATCGCCATTGAGATGCCGTCCCGCGCCGAGGACGCCGCCATCGTTCCGGTGACCCTACGCACCACGCTCTCACCCGCTGACAGCCGTCGGGTGCTGCGGATCACCCTGGTCATCGACCAGAATCCCGCGCCGATGGCGGCGAAGTTCGAACTCGGACCCGACGCCAACGTTTCGGAAATCTCAACGCGCGTGCGCGTCAACAATTATACCGACGTTCACGCGGTGGCCGAGTTGAGCGACGGCAAGCTCTATATGACGAAGACCTATGTGAAGGCCTCCGGCGGTTGCTCTGCGCCGGCGGCCAAGAACGCCGAGGAAGCCAAGGGCAGACTGGGCCAGATGCGATACAGGCAATTCGCACGCCCCGGCCAGGGTCCCGTCAGCGGCGCGCGCGAGGCCCAGATCATGATCGGCCATCCCAACAATTCCGGCCTGCAGATGGACCAGGTCACGCAGCTCTACATTCCGGCCTTCTTCATCAACGAATTGCACCTGTGGCAGGATGCTAGCCTGGTGCTGGCGATGGAAGGCGGAATCTCGATCTCGGAAGATCCCAACATCCGGTTCACCTACGTTTCAAATGGCGCGAAGCATTTCCGGGCCGAGGCCAGCGATACCGAGGGTCACTCATTCCAGCACGAATGGAAGGTCGACGATTCCGGCATTTGACAGGGCGCGTCACGGACTGGATTGGCAGATGCGGTGGCGATATGCCGTGCCTTTAAAAACATCTCACTTCGGCTTCGGCCTGGGCGCGCCTGAGATCATTGAGTGCGCTTGCCGCCTGCTCGGAGGTGCGGAATTGTCCGCCCAGATTTCCGCGAACCTGCGACATGCTGAGGACGGTTTCGGCCGTCACGTAGCGGTCATAGGGCACGAGCGATGCGACGACGTCGATCGAGCAGGAGCATTGTTCGATCGCCTGGCGCGTCTCGCCATTGGCTTTCAGACAGCCAAATACATATTCGGCGCGCGCCGAGGTCGGGTAATCGTTGACGTCTTCGGCGCGTGCCCCCGTTGCGGTGGCCAGCAGCGCGGCCAACACGATGGCAGTCAATTGCACCGGCCCGGCAGGCGTCATCATCTTCTCGCAGCCAAGCCTGGAGGCTATGCCATGAGGGCCCAACTGGAAAGGCGACGTTCGCGGAAGCGGTCGGGCGGAGCGTTCGTGCTGCAGTGCAGAAGGTCGGAAAAATTCGCATCGGAGTGTTGGTGCAAAGCGCCTTGCGCCATAAAGGCCAGGCAAGAACGGCTTAGGGAGATCATCATGTCGCGTGCGCTGTTGGCTGCCGGTGTCCTGTTGATCGCTATGCCCGGCGAGATGCTCGCGCAGGGCAAAGGTATTCGATTCTGGAACCTGACCACGGCGACGATTTCCGGTTTTCAGCTGTCGCCGGCCGGGAAGAACGCCTGGGGCCCTAACCAGGCCTTGAACGACAGGGACAAGGAGGTCGACCACGATGAGCGGCTGCGCATCACAGGCGTCGAACCCGGACGTTATGATGCCAAGGTCAGCTATGCCGGCGCAAGGCAATGCTTCGTCAGGGACATCGACATCAAGGCGGAGGCGGTTTTTTCGATTGCCGATAAGGATCTCAAGGAGTGCAACGAGTAGCCTTTGCGGCTGCCTCTTCAAATCATGGTTCAACCCACAGGCGCCGCTTCGCCTCGATCTGCCTTATCGTTGGAATGCGGATACTCGCAACGCCATTTGACCGCCAGCCATTTCGGGTGCTCGCCCGCCCACTGCGCGATGTAGGGCGGCGCAGCCATGACGCATTGTTGCAGCGAACCGCTCCAGTTGAAAACCAGATGGGTTTCCTCACAGGTGCTGGGCGACAGCACGGCGCATACAGTTAGGATTAGATCTATCGGATTCATGCACGAAATCCCTGAGCCTGCTGTGCGCTGAATGGGCAGCACAGGACAGATAACGAAACCGGCGAGGCGGCGTTTCAATCCACCTTGAAAAAAGCTTGCCACTTCGGCCCTGGCCACTCCCCCTTAGAAATTGACGCCGAACACCAGGCGGGCCTGGTGACGCTCGAAATTGACGAGATCCAGCGCCGCATTCGATCCGGCCGGGCGCTCCCATGCCTGAACGCTCCAGCTTGCCGTCAACCGCGAGCGCGGCGAGAGTTGGAAATAGGCGGTGGGGCCGAGAAATAGCGCCTGCCCCGCGAATTCCACCAAGCCGATCCCTTCATATTTGCGCAGATAGCGCGCTTCACCGCCGAGCAAGACGCCCGGGCGTATTTGCGCCATCACCCCGAATGCAGCGCCGACCGTTGATTCCTGCTCCGCCGTTCCTCTGCCGACAAACCGTGTCCATTCCGGCTGATAGATCAGATTGACGGCCGCGACGGCAAGGTTCGGAACGAGTTCCCGGTCAAATGCGAGCGTGAATTCCGTCCCGTAATTGCGAACGATCGCAGCGGTGGTCTCATCGATACGGTCGGCGTGGCTTTCCATCGCAACAGTGAGGCCGAATGGCGCTGCGTCTCGATCCAGAAACCGGTAGCGGAAATCGGCGGAAACACCTTGCCAGGATAATTGGCGCCGGTCCTCGATCCCGGGAACGCCGATAATGTCATGAGACGCGAACTTCGTTGCCAGCTCAATTCGAAAATTCCTTGCGGGCACGAACTCCAGTTCGAGTTCCTGTCCGACCGCGCGGTAGCTTCCGGAACTTCTTGCAAAACGCCCCGTGGTCTGGCTCTGGAATTCGCGCTCGCCGGCGTTGCCGACGTCGGTGCCGATCATAAATCCGAACAGATGCTCGGTATCAATGCCTTCTGCATTAGCGCCGGCGGCAAGCAACGCGGAAAAACCCGCGACCGCCAACCGGATCGTCCTCGCACGAATTCGCATTAGCAAAGCCACTGGCTGATTCGAAAAAAAGACAGCACTGCTGACTGACAAGCCTAACACAAGCCAAGGAGCCGGGGCGAGGCATTGGCACGGCGGGTCCGGGAGGCACGACTGGCCGTCATGCCGAATCTGTCCCTACGTCAACGGCATGGACAAGAGACCGAAGGGCCTTTTGCAGCTGAAAAGCAGAAGGAGCACTGACGCTTCCGGCAACGCATAGCGCAACAGACAGCGGCGCTCGGCCGCGGCTTTTGGCCTGACGGCGGGTTTCAGTGCTTCAACAGTTTTGTGAGGTCATGAATCGAACGCGCCGTCTGCCACGGCTCAAAGCAGCAGAGCGCTCCGGAGCCGGGCAGATCGTTTCACAGTCTATTTGCGCGCCGCGCAGGCGTACATGTTGATTTCCATGCCCACCGGCACTTCGACAATCTTCGGAGTTTTCCAGCTCATTGGGGTCTCCCAACACGTTTGGCGCAACGTTCACGCCGAGGTT
>JAQGKJ010000284.1 GCA_028290165.1 Bradyrhizobium sp.
GAAGAACCAGTAATTGAAGATCACCAGCACGACCGTCACCGCGATGATCAGGAGGTACTGGCTGTCGAGATAGACCGGCCCGAGCTGGATGCCCGGCGTTTCGAACCACCCTTCCAGCACCTGCGGCTGGGGGCCGTAGATCGCCAGCACGGAATTGGCGAGCAGGATCGAGGCGCCAATGGTCGCAATGATGACCGGCAGAAACGTCCGATGACGCAGCGGATAATAGACGCCGAGATTGAAGATCGCGCCCAGTAACGCCATCCCCGCCAGCGCCAGCAGGAACGATAGCCAGTAGGGCCAGCCCAGATCGACGGCGAACACCACCATCAGATAGGCGGCGACCATGGAAAATTCGCCTTGCGCAAAATTCACCACATTGGTGGCGCGGAAGATCAGCACGAAACCGAGCGCGACCAGCGCATAGACCGCGCCGATGCCGATACCGGTGAAGAGCAATTGCAGTACGAGATCCATGGAAACGCTCGGTGGGAGAAGCCAGAGGCCGGTTGCCGGACAGGGAATTCGCGTGGAGGGCTTTTTGACGACCGACGGCAAGGCTGCGGCGGTTGCTTATCGAACTCCGAGATCGAAAACGCGCCGGCCCCTGCTTGATCGGGAGGGGCCGGCGACGCAATCAATCGTTGAAGTCGATGTGCTTGTCGTAAACGATGGTCCCCTTCTCGTTCCTCACGACGTTGTAGCCGTGCAGACCGTCACCGTTCTGGTCGAAATTGTATTCGCCTTCCGCTCCCGCCATTTTCTTGGTGGCAAGGATCGCCTCGCGGATTTTTGTGGGATCGGTCGAGCCGGCCTTGTTGATCGCCGCCGACAGGACGGTGACGGCATCGTAGGGCCAGGCGCTCTGGTTATCAGGCGCGGTCTTGTAGGCCTCGCGATAGGCTGTGCCGAGGCCTTCGAAGCCGCGCTGGAATCTTCCGCGTAGTCCGCAACGCCGTAGGTGCCGAACAACGCGGGACCTGCCAGCTTGGTCGATGACACCGCCACCACCGAGGGCGAGCCTACCCAGGGAATGTTGACCCCGAGCTGGCGCAGCTGGCGGGCGAAAATGCCGAGATCGTTCTCGAAGGTGAAATAGGTGCCGAGCACGTCGGCGCCGGACTGCTTCACCGCCAGCACCACGGGAGTGAAATCCTGGCTCTGGTTGGCATAGCCCTGATCGAGAACCGCAGGCGTCCCGAGTTTTTCCAGCGCGGAGGCCAGAGCCTTTCCGCCGGCCGTGCCGAACGCGTCGGTCGAATGAACGATCGCCCATTTTTTCTTGGCCAACGTGTTGACGCCATAATCGGCGATGACGCGGCCGGAATAGCTGTCATTGGGGCGAAAACGAAACAGCCATTGATTGCCCATGTGGGTCAGCGTGGGATCGGTTCCGCCGATCATCACGGGCTTGCCGAGTTTCAAAACGTCGGGCGCCATCGCATGCACCTGGGTGGAGCGGATCGAGCCCAGAAATCCAACAATGTCATCCTGCGCGGCCAGTTTCGAAAACGCCAGCACGATGCCGGGATTAGTGGTCTGATCGTCCTCGATGACGAGTTCGACCTGCTTGCCGAGGACGCCGCCGGCCTTGTTGACCGCGGCCAGCGCGAGCTTCGCACCGTTCTGCGCCCACAAGCCCTGTTCCGCCGCGGGGCCCGTCACCGGCACGCACATTCCGATCTTGATGGTCGCGGCCTGCGCACGTGCGCTGGAGATCACGTAAGGTGCGGTAATACCAACGGCCAAACCCGCCGTGAAGTCGCGTCTCGTAAGCCTCATCCATTCCTCCTGTGAGGCCAACTTCAGCGCTGGCCTTCTTTAAGTTTATGAGTTCAAGCGAAAAACCGTGCGTGTGTCTACGGCGTGTCACGCCGAGAGTAAATTGCTATCGCATCAATTTCCGCGTTCGCCGGCCAAGGCCTAGTCAAATTGATGAGCGCGGCTACCGTGCTCAAACCCCGAGCAGCCGTGAGCTATGCGATGCGTTCACAGCATCATGCAAATTTGCCGCTCACTCGAATCCGCCACCTCCGGCGCTCCCTTCGCGACCGACGCGCAACTCCGACAGGCTGCCCTCGAGCGCATGTAGCATGTCCTGCAATTCGGCGAGCTTGCGTGCGCCATAGCGCCGGGTGATGGCGGCGTAAATAGCTTCCGATGACGGCGCGACAGCCTCGATCAACTTCATGCCCTTGGCCGAGATCGACACCACGCCGCGGCGCAGATCGGCCTTTGCGATCCGGCGTTCGATCAGGTGGCGCGCTTCGAGGTCGCGCAGAATCCGCGAGAGGCTTGGGCCCAGCAGGAACGCGACCCGCGCCAGTTCGGTGACCTCGATCGCGTCGATCGCGGTCAGCGCGCGCAGGATCCGCCATTGCTGTTCGGTGAGGCCGTGATCGCGCAGCGAGGCACGGAAATGCCGCATCACGGCTTCGCGCGCGCGCAGCAGCGACATCGGCAGCGAACGGGAGAATTCGCGCATCGGCGCGCGCCGGATTTTTGTCTTGGCTGCCGGTTTGGCAGGGGTACGTTTGGGCAATTTTCTCCGCGCCATGATCGATCGTTCAACCTTCGCCTGCTCGGATTTCCCGCAATGCGTTTGCGCTGCAACAAACATCGGTTCCATTTGATCCGATACATTTAACATGTTAATCAGATTTCAGCATCAGCTTTTGCGCGCGCGACCTCGACCGGGCATCGTGCTGGGGGTCATTCATTCGCCCGATCGCAAAAATCGTTCGAGGAACCGGATATGCCCCACTTCACCATCGAATATTCCGCCAATCTCGATGCCCGTGTCGATATGGGAAAAATCGTCGAGATCGTCCGCACGGCCGCGGTAGAAACCGGTATCTTTCCGCTCGGTGGCATTCGCGTCCGCGCGATTCCTTGCGAGCATTTTGCCATCGCCGACGGCAGCCCGCATCACGGTTTTCTCGACATGGTGCTGCGTCTCGGCGAGGGCCGCGATCTGGCGACGCGCAAGAAAGCCGGCGAACATATCTTCCGGGCGCTGTCCGATCATCTCGATCCGGTGTTTGCGACGAGTCAGTTCGCGCTGTCATTCGACATGCAGACCAACGCCAAGGAAACCAGCTGGAAGCGCAACAACATCCACGAGGCCCTGAAACCTGAGGCCGCGCATGGATAGGGTCACGCCGAAAGACGTGTTTCAGGCCAATCGCGAGCGCGCCGCGCCGCTGCTCAAGAAATTAAGAGCCGACGGCATCGGGCACATGGTCGACGGCAAAATCGTGCCGTCGATCTCGGGCGAGACCTTCGAGACCACTTCACCCATCGATGGTTCGGTGCTGGCAACAGTCGCGCGCGGCAACGCGGAGGATATCGACCGTGCCGCGACGGCGGCAGCGCTCGCCTTCAAATCGTGGCGCGACATGCCCGCGACGATGCGCAAGAAACTGCTGCATCGGGTTGCCGATGCCATCGAGGACCGCGCCGACGATATCGCCGTGCTCGAATGCATCGACACCGGCCAGGCCCATCGCTTCATGGCCAAGGCCGCCATTCGTGCGGCCGAGAATTTTCGCTTCTTCGCGGACAAATGCGCGGACGCGCGCGACGGCCTGAACATGCCGAGCGACGAGCACTGGAATGTCTCCACGCGGGTACCGATCGGCCCGGTCGGCGTGATAACGCCCTGGAATACGCCATTCATGCTGTCGACCTGGAAGATTGCGCCAGCGCTTGCCGCCGGCTGTACCGTGGTCCACAAGCCAGCGGAATGGTCGCCTGTGACGGCCGACCTCCTGGCGCAACTGGTAAAACAGGCCGGCGTGCCCGACGGCGTCCTCAACACCGTGCACGGCCTCGGCGAGGAAGCCGGCAAGGCCCTGACCGAGCATCCCGCGATCAAGGCGATCGGCTTCGTCGGCGAAAGCGCGACGGGTTCGGCGATCATGGCGCAGGGTGCACCCACATTGAAGCGCGTGCATTTCGAACTCGGTGGCAAGAACCCCGTGATCGTGTTCGACGATGCCGATCTGGACCGCGCGCTCGATGCGGTGGTGTTCATGATCTATTCGCTCAATGGCGAACGCTGCACCTCGTCGAGTCGGTTGCTGATCCAGCAAAACATCGCGGAAAGTTTCATCGAAAAGCTTATCGCACGGGTGAAGGGGCTGAAAGTCGGGCATCCCCTCGATCCCGCAACCGAGATCGGGCCGCTGATCCACGAGCGGCATCTTGCGAAAGTGTGCGATTATTTCGATGTCGCGCGGAAGGACGGCGCGGTCATCGCGGTCGGCGGCAAGACCCATGACGGGCCCGGCGGCGGCCACTATGTGCAGCCGACGCTGGTCACCGGCGCGCACGCCAAGATGCGCGTCGCGCAAGAGGAGGTGTTCGGTCCGTTCCTGACCGTCATTCCTTTCCGCGACGAGAACGACGCCACCGAGATCGCCAACGCCGTGCAATACGGCCTGACCGGCTACGTCTGGACCTCCGACATGGGCCGCGGCTTGCGGGTTGCGGATGCGCTGGAAGCCGGCATGATCTGGCTGAATTCCGAAAACGTACGTCACCTCCCAACGCCCTTTGGCGGCATGAAATCGTCGGGGATCGGCCGTGACGGCGGCGATTATTCGTTCGACTTTTACATGGAAACCAAGCACGTCTCGCTGGCTAGGGGTACGCACGGGATTCAGCGGCTGGGAGTCTGATGTGCTGTAACCGGATCAACAACGGTGGTGCGCTCCCTCTCCCCTTGTGGGAGAGGGTTGGGGGTGAGGGGTTCCGGTCTACCGATAGACCTTAACCCCTCACCCGGATCGCATCTGTCGATGCGACGTAGCCGAAGCCTCGCTTCGGCGTTCTTTTCGAAACAGGCCGCCGAAGGCGGCCTATGCCTCTCCCACAAGGGGAGAGGTGAGGAAGAACTCGACCGATCTCTAGGACAATATCGTATGCCCGTTCCGCAACACATCTTCGACCCGCCGTTCAACATCGTCCGCTGCAGCCATGTCGTGCTCGACGTGGCGGACCTGAACACCAGCCGCGAGTTTTACGAAAATACCGTCGGCCTCCATGTCGAGGATCGCGACGACAAGGCGGTGCACTTGCGCGGCAGCGAGGAGCATCAGCATCACTCTTTAGTGCTGCGCAAGGCGGCGAATGCGGCCTGCAACCGGCTGGGCTTCAAGGTCGGCAATGACGGCGATCTCGACAAGGCCGCAGCCTTCTTTTCCGAGAACGGCATCGCCTATGCGTTTGCGGAGCAGCCTTTCCAGGGCCTCACGCTTCAGTTCACAGATCCGTTCGGCTTTCAGATCGAACTCTATGCCGCGATGGAGAAGCGCCCGCATCTGCTGCGCCGCTACGATCTCTACAAGGGCTGCCACCCGCAGCGGCTCGATCATTTCAATGTGTTCGCGCCCGAAGTTCAGGACACCCTCGATTTCTACACGCGGCTGGGTTTCCGGCTGACCGAATATGGCGAGGAAGACGGGCCGAACGGCCGAATCGCGGCGGCGTGGCTGCATCGCAAGGGCAACGTGCATGACTTCGCCATCACCAACGGCCGTGGCCCTCGCCTGCACCATTTTGCCTACTGGGTGCCGACGGCGATGAACATCCTGCATCTGTGCGACGTGATGGCCTCCAGCGGCTTTGTCAAAAACATCGAGCGCGGCCCCGGCCGCCACGGCATTTCAAATGCGTTTTTTCTCTATGTCCGCGATCCCGACGGCCACAGGCTCGAGCTCTACACCAGCGACTACTTTACCGGGGATCACGATCATGAGCCGCTGCGCTGGTCATTGAAGGACCCGCGGCGGCAAACGCTGTGGGGCGCGCCGGCGCCGCGGTCCTGGTTCGAACAGGGCTCGCCGTTTCCGGACCAGGCGATCCGCGAGCCGCTGTTTGTCGCCGATGTCACGATCGCAGATTAGAATGCGCCGTTCGCAACTCATCGACCGCAATCCATGGGGGGTTCATGAAAGGGCTTTCGCTCGCTGCCGCCGCCTCGATGCTGGGCCTTGCGCTCGGGATGTCAGCGATGACTGAGCTGCGGGCCGCTGAACTCAAGATTTTGGCCGGCGGCTCCACGACCGGCTGGCTGAACGAACTCGCGCCTCAATTCGAGCGCGCCTCCGGCCATAAGCTTGTCATTCATTTCGATTCCACCCCCAACTTGATCAAGCAGGTCACCTCGAGCGCGCCATTCGACGCAGCAGTCGTGCCTGTCGATGTCTTCAAGGACGCCGCCGCAAAAGCCCGCATTGTCCCCGGCCCCACCATCGACATTGCCCGGGTCGGCTACGGCGTCGCCGTCCGCGCCGGCACTCCCAGGCCCGACGTCAGCACATCGGATGCGCTGAAAAAGACCCTGCTCGACGCAACATCCATCGCCTTCGTGCCGGATAGCGCCGCCGGCGCTTACGTCTCGAAAGTGTTCGACCGTCTCGGCATCGGCGAGGCCATGAAAGCCAAGACAAAGCCGCAGGCCGCGCCGAACCAGATCGCGCCGGCCGTCGCCAAGGGCGACGCCGAACTCGGGATATTTCTCGTCAACGTACTGATCGCCCCCGGCGTCGAACTGGCCGGCGCGTTCCCGGCTGAACTGCAGCAGGAACTGGTTTTCACCGCCGCCGTCGCCGCTGACAGCAAGGAGGCCGAAGCCGCCAAAGCGTTCATCAGCTTTCTGACCACTCCCACCGCCATGGCTGTCATCAAGGCCAGGGGCATGACCCCCGGCTAAGCCGCCCAGCGCATCGTGATCGGACAACGCATGGCCTCATCCTGCATCGCAACCTTCTCCGTCGACGGATCGACAAAATACGGCGCCGTGGTCGAGGGCGGGATCGTCGATCTCTCCGCGCGCTTTGCGAAGACTTTTCCGACGCTGCGTGAAGCGATCGCCGCCGGCGCGCTGACAAAATTGGCCGAGGATGCGGCGCGGCGTTCGCCGGATCACGCGCTGGACGCGATCACGTGGCTGCCGCCGATCCCTGCGCCGGAGAAAATCATCTGTATTGGCGTCAATTATCCCGACCGTAATGCGGAATATAAAGACGGCCAGGACGCGCCGAAATATCCGAGCATGTTCATGCGCACGCCGCGCTCCTTCGTCGGCCACAACGCACCGTTGGTTCGCCCGCGCGCTTCAGCGCAGCTCGACTACGAGGGCGAAGTGGTTTTGGTCATCGGCAAGGCCGGACGCCACGTTCCCGAAAGCGCGGCGCTGGATCACATCGCCGCCGTCACGCTGTGCAATGAGGGCACCATCCGCGACTGGGTTCGGCATGCGAAATTCAATGTGACGCAAGGCAAGAATTTTGATTCGACCGGCAGTCTCGGGCCATGGCTTGTTCCCTACAGCGACGAGGCGCAGATCGCCGATATCCGGCTGACAACACGGGTCAATGGCGAGACGCGGCAGGACGACCGCACGGGCCGACTGATCTTCGGCTTCCGCTATCTGATCAACTATATCTCGACCTTCACCACGCTGGTGCCCGGCGACGTCATTATCACGGGAACGCCGACCGGCGCCGGTGCGCGGTTCGATCCGCCGCGCTATCTCAAGCCCGGCGATGTGGTCGAGGTCGAAACGGAAAATATCGGCGTGCTGCGCAATGGCGTGATCGACGAGGTGTTATGATCTTGTTCGCGAGCGATTGGATGATGCAATGACTGTGAGTTCCGGCGGCGAAGCCATTGTCAGCGGCCTGGTCGCGCATGGTGTCGATACCATGTTCGGCCTGCCCGGCGCGCAGACCTACGGGTTGTTCGACGCGTTCCAGCAGGCACAGCTGAAAGTGATCGGTGCGCGCCATGAGCAGGGCTGCGGCTACATGGCCTATGGCTACGCGCGATCAAGCGGAAAACCCGGCGTGTTCAGCGTGGTGCCCGGCCCGGGCATGCTCAACGCGGGTGCTGCCTTGCTCACCGCATTCGGATCGAACGAGCCGGTGCTTTGTTTGACCGGACAGGTGCCGACGCC
>JAQGKJ010000297.1 GCA_028290165.1 Bradyrhizobium sp.
TTGCTCGACGACCGCAACATATTCATCGAGCGTCAGCGTTCCATCGTGGTCGGGATCGGCAGCGGCCAATTCCCTGGCATTCAATCTGCCCGCCAGTTCGCGCTTGTCCAGAGTGCCGTCATGATCGCGGTCCAGCTTCGCGAACAAGGCTGAGGCCGCCTTCTTCACTTCCGCAAGATCAAGCGTTCCGTCATTATCCGTGTCGAACATCTGGATCGGAGCGGGCTTGCGGGAACCGGCGAAGATGGGCCGGCTCCCAACGGACAATGTCGCCACAACCAAAGTCAGCAGAACAGACCGGCGCGATGTCATGACATTTCTCCCTGAGTACCGCCGATTTGGAATCTGGGGCGGTGGCAGATCGACCCAAAGTAGCGAAGAGATCGTCCGTCGTCATCGCCGACGGGCTGACAGCGCTGCGCTGCCCAAACCTAATCGGCGCTCGCGCATTTCAACAGCGTGTTCATCTTCTCCTCCCTGGTTTTCCGCTGATCGAAAAAACGAGTACGCCCCGGCGTACCTGGTACAGACGAGAAACGGACCCGTCCGGCCCAGGTTCCGCGCCGGGGAAAGGCCGATCCCGATATAGTTCTATCAAGCGCTTTCGGTTTGCATCGCAACCGCAGTTCGAAGGTTTACGAGGCCATCCATGCGATATCCATCCAGACCGCTTCTCGTTTCATTGGTCGCACTTCTTCCGACATTGCCGGCATTCGCCCAGGACAGGCCGTCTGCCCCCGGCGGTCCGCCGACGCCTGACGCAGCGACCCAGCGTCTCCCGGGAGTGCTCACTGGAAAGGAGCGCCTCGGGAAGAAGTGGATGGATGAGCAGCGCATCGACAATTGCAAGGTACCGATCGACAAGCGCGGGACCAAGCCGCGGCCGAGCGCCTGCCCGCAGGATCCGACAGGGTGATCGCTCCTTTGTATTGGGCGATATCGACGTTGCTCATTGCGCTTATTTGCCCTGGCGCTCGCGCCGACGGCTTTTCCATCACCCCTGCGAGCATGCCTCGTATCGGGGCGGTCGACGAACGTTTCCAGTCCTACAACATCGAAATGATCGAGGTGACCGGCGGACGATTTTGGAAGCCCTATGGAACGAGGCCGCGCGGTCAGTCCGTGCACGCGTCCAAGAACACGGCGGACGCCGAACCAAAGGGCCCGGCCGACTTGAATTCGAACTTATTCCAATACCGGCCTCCGATTGATCTGACCAATGCCCGACTGCAAAAACTCGCAGCGGCACTGGCGCCTGCCTATCTGCGGGTCAGCGGGACCTGGGCGAACGCCACCCATTTCGCGGATTCGGACAGCGCGCCATCCGCGCCGCCTCCCGGATTCAACGCAATCCTGAGCCACCAGCGATGGCAAGCCGTGATCAATTTCTCGCAAGCCGTTACGGCGCAGATCGTGACTTCATTCGCCGTGAATGAAGGCACCCGCGATGCGGCGGGCGTCTGGTCACCGGACGAGGCGCGCCGGTTGCTCGCCTATACCCGTTCGGTCGGAGGCACGATCGCTGCCGCAGAGTTCATGAACGAGCCAAACGTTACCGTCACACCCGGTGCGCCGGCCGGCTACGATGCGTCCGCCTTTGGACGCGACTTCAAGTTTTTCCGTTCGCTTGTGAAGGAAAACTTTCCGGAGACAATCGTGCTCGGTCCCGGCACGGTCGGAGAGACATCCCTTGCGTCGGACCTGCTCGCTGCGTCCGGCCCCGGCGCCGTAGATGCGGTCTCATATCATCACTATGGAACGCTGTCGGAGCGATGTGACGCCACAAGTTCACCCGAGGCTGCTCTTTCCGAAGAGCGGCTGTCCCGGACCGATCGGACGCTTGCGTTCTACCGGCTGCTTCGCGACAGGTTCGAACCCGGCAAAGCGATCTGGCTCACTGAAACCGCGGAGGCAGCATGCGGCGGAAACCGGTGGGACGCGAGCTTCCTGGATACGTTCAGGTACCTCGATCAACTGGGCCGGCTTGCGAAGGCCGGCGTTCAGGTCGTGATGCACAACACACTTGCAGCAAGCGACTACGGCCTCTTGGACGAGAAGACGTTCTCGCCGAGACCAAATTATTGGGGCGCATTGCTGTGGCGACGACTAATGGGAAACGTCGTGCTGGACGCGGGCGTTCCAGTCCAGATGGGCCTTCATGTCTATGCCCACTGCCAACGCGGGACTTCGGGCGGCGTAAGCCTTCTCATCATCAACACAAACCGCAACGCGCCGCACGCGTTCAACTTATCCACGGCTTCGGAGCGTTATACGATAGACGCGGCGAACTTGCAGGACACAACCGTCCGGCTGAACGGCGATGCGCTTCGACTGACCCCCCAGGACGATCTGTCGCCCATTGACGGCGTTCCGGCCGCGGCCGGCATTGTGACGTTCGCGCCGGCTACCATTACCTTTCTGACGATGCCAGAGGCAGGAAACAGCGCTTGTCGATGATCGACCACGGAGCGTCCGCCGAACCGGGAATATCCTGAACTGCGGAGACGCTCGATCAGGCACCGCCGGGCTGCACGTAACAAAATACGTAACCGTTGCGACTTAAGAACACGACGCCGTGGCCGGTTGGATTCGATTTGTCCCATTTGAGCTTGTTGTTCGGGATTTCAATTTCCGTTCCGATGTCGACGTGGGGCCGGCCGCGCGGCTCATCAGGCCGGTCATCGGTGACGATCGCGTAGGTCCTGCCGTCTCTGACATGGATTTCGTCAGCCCAGTAGGCGTCGGCCTCCCCGCAGCAAGACGCGTTTGGCACGTCCGGCTGCATCAGGGCCTGGTACCATTCCCGGATTTGGGGATCGACTGCTCCCCATTGTCCGAGATCACGGGCGTTCACATCGCCAATCAGATAACCAAAAATGCCTAGACAAAGGATGATGCGCTTCATCCACCCCGCTCCTGCCCCTCCGGCGAGATCGTTAAAGCAATGTTCGTGCCGCGAATCAGCTACGTTGAGGATATTCGCAGACGTTAACTGACCGGCATCGGCCGGACGACACCGTACGAATACTGCTCTGACATCGGAGCGGTCCCGTGGACAACGGGGCCCTTGCTATTGCTTGTGGGGCCTTCCGTCGTCGGGGTTTCAGCGTGACGTTCGCGGCGTCACGGCGCCGGCCTTGGAGACGCGCGGGCGAGGTCGTCCGCCGTCTGCCAGTGCGACAATCACAACAATCTCATCGGGACGTGGTGCGTTGCCGATGGCGATGCTGAGCGTGTCGATTTGATCGAAGGACCAGACATCGTCCTTGTGGCCAAGCGGAATATCGATGCTGCAACCCACGGCGCCGATTTTGACGTTGGACGGAATGATGGCCTGGCCCCCACCGATCGCGTCCCGCATCGGCTTGCCCATGCGCGGGTGCAGGATTGCCGCCGCATGCTCGATATCTCCGGACACACCGACGATCGCTGCCTTGCCGTAGGAGATCGCCGGATGCGTCAACGACTTCAGCGCCTCCTGCACAAGCAGTTGCCCAAGCTCGGCACCGAACAGGACAAGGTCCTGGAGATCGTCGAGCGCACGCCCGGCCAGCGGATTGAAAATCACGGCGCATGCCGCAACCCGCGTCACCGGGACGATGGATGACAGTCCGCCCTCCGCGTAGACCACGTCCTTGACCACCTGCAGCCGGCGGATATCCATGTCAGGCTCCAATCAGACGATCAAAGTTGCTGTTAAGGATGAGGTCGGCCTGATCGGCCGGCAAGGCATTTCTGACAAAGCTCACCGGATTCGGCTCGCCGAGCGGAAACGGCGCGTCGCTGCCCAGCAACAGGTGTTCGACCGGAACCACGCCGGCGACATAGCGCAGGATGGCGGGCTCGAAACAGATGGTGTCGAAATAGAGCCGGCGAAGATAATCCCCGACAGGCATTTTTAGCGTGCTGGAAAGCAGCGGGTTCGTATCGACTTCACGCTGCATGCGCGCTCGAAGTATGGGACTGAACGCGCCGGCATGCGCGCAGACAAGCTTGAGGCCCGGCCATCGATCGAGGAAGCCCGAGCAGATCATTCTTAAAATGTTGATCGTATTGTCGAACAGATAGCCGGCGACGATCGTCAGCTCATACTCCCTGGTGCGGTCCTTGCCGAGCGGATCGGCCGGATGCACGAACAGCGGCACATTGAGGTCGACCGCCGCCCGAAAAATCGGCTCGAACTGTGCGTCGTGCAGATAAACCCCGCGGACATTGGACGCGACATGGCCACCGATGAACCCGTGATCGCGGATGCATCGGCGCAATTCCCGCGCCGCGGCTGTTGCGTCCTGCATCGGCAGCATGGCCCATCCGCCGAACCGCGTCCGGTCTGACGCGATTGCTTCCGCCAGGGCATCATTGAAGACGACGGCCGCCTCGACCGCGAGTTTCGCATCGAGGTAATAGTCTATAAACGGCGTTGCCAGCGAGAGTATAGTGCGCTCGACGCCATCGCGTTGCATCCGCTCAATTTGCCTGCGCATGTCAAAGAACGTCGTGTTAAGCCCGAAATGCATGCCGCGAATATCAAGATCGAGCGCTTCGCCCTCGCGCCGCTTGACCTTGATGGCGAATTCATTCCTCGATTGGGCGAATCTGAAGAAATCTTCCGGCACGAAGTGACAGTGAACATCGGTAATCATCATCAGAGTCCCAGATAGGCAGTTTTAAGACGGTCATCGTTCAAAAGGGCCGCGCCATGACCTTCCATGACGATCCGGCCGTTCTCCAGCACATAGGCGCGGTCGGCTGTATGCAAAACATGATGGACGTTCTGCTCGACGATCAGCACCGTCAGTCCCTTGGCGCGTAAACTCACGATCAGGCCGAACAATAGCTTCACGTAGATGGGAGCGAGCCCTTCGGTGGGTTCATCGAGCAGCAAGACACGGGGCTTGGCCATCAATGCGCGGCCGATCGCCAGCATCTGCTGTTCACCGCCGCTCATCGAGCCCGCCACCTGCTTGCGCCGTTCGGCCAGCACCGGCAGCAGCGTGAATACTTCGCTGAGCGTCTGCTGTGCGACGGATCGCGCCCCAGCAGCATAGGCGCCGATCTCGAGATTCTCGAGCACGGTCATGAACGGAAACAGCCGCCGCCGCTCCGGCACCAGGACCAGACCCTTGCCGGGCCGCTCATAGGCAGGCAGATCATCCACGGCGACGCCTTCGAGCAGGACCTCGCCCCGATAGGTGGTCCGCAATCCCGCAAGCGTGAACATCAGTGTGCTCTTGCCGGCCGCATTGGCGCCGACCAGCCCGACGATCTCTCCGGCTGCAACGGACAGATTCACATCGTGCAGGACCTGTACCGCACCATAGGAGGCATTGAGATTTCTGACCTCAAGCAAGGTCCATCTCCTCGCCCAGATAGGCCTTGACCACCGCCGGGTGACGCGCCAGCGCGGACGGCGCGCCTTCGGCAATCAACTTGCCGCGGTTGATCACGATCATGCGCGTTGCGGTTTTCATGATCGCGTAAAGCACGTGCTCGACCCAGATCACGGTAATGCCGCGCGCCGGCAACCCCGCCACGAATCTCGTCATGGCGCCCACTTCAGTCGGCGTAAGTCCGGCCATGATCTCGTCGAACAGCACAAGCTTTGGCCGCATCGCGAGGGCTCGCGCCACCTCCAGCCGTTTCAGCAGGCCAACCGTCAGGGAGCTTGCCGGTTGACCTGAATAATCGGCGAGTCCGACGTCGGCGAGCGTGGTTTCCGCGAGCTTGCGCGCGCCTGCCAGCGACTTTTCCCGCAGGAAGGCGCTGAGCATGACGTTCTCGATGACAGATAATTGCCGGTATGGCTTTGGGATCTGAAAGGTGCGGGCGATGCCGCCGCGAGCAACGTCATGGGATTTCCAGCCGGTGATCGGCTTTCCCCCAAACAAGATCTGGCCCGATGACAGAGGGATGACGCCGGCCACGAGATTGAACAGCGTGCTCTTGCCGGCGCCGTTCGGCCCGATGAGGCCGAGCAAGTCTCCAGACTGCACGTCAAAACTGACATCGTCGACGGCGAGCGTCGTGCGAAACGAACGGCTGACGTTGCGCACCTGCAGAAGCGCGCTCATGGCAACGGCCCTTGCCGGGTCAGCTTGCTCAAGGCTCCGGCAAGGCCCGCCCGAAAGTACAGCATGACGATAATCAAGCCAAAACTGTAGATCACAAGATGCAGTCCGGCCGCCGCGTTGCCGAGATAAGCGCGCAGCAATTCAGACAGCGGCGTGATCACGAATGAGCCAAGCACAGGCCCGATCGCTGTCCCCAGTCCGCCGACGGCAGGCAATAGCGCGAACTGGAACGAGAGCTCCGGCGAGATCACATAGGTGGGATCGAGGTAGAGGAAATACTGCGCGAACAACGATCCTCCGACGCCGGTGAGGCCGGCGCTAAGCGCCAACGCCGCCGTCCTGCCGAGCAGTGGATTGACGCCCGCGGCACCGGCGGCATCTTCATTGTCGCGAATGGCAAAGAGGTAATAGCCGAAACGGGTGGCCTCGAGCCCCTTGGTGACGGCATAAACCAGGACGAGATATCCCAGCATCAGCGCGGCATAGGTGGTCTTCGATGCAAAGACCATGTTGGCCAGGTTTGGTGCCGGCATGATCGACAGGCCCTCCGGCCCCCCGGTCAGCGACGACCAGTTCAATGCGCCGATGCGAACGACCTCGGCAAAAGCCAGGGTCGAGAGAATGAAGAAGGGTCCGCGGAGCCGGGCGCAGATCAACGCCAGCACCGAGCCAAGGGCCGCGGCCAGCAGCGCGCCGATCCAGATTCCGATCCACGGCGTGATGCCATACCGAACCGAAAGGATCGTGGAGGTGTAGGCACCGACACCGAAAAACGCCGAGTGCCCGAAGGAGATCAGGCCGGCATAACCGCCTGCAATGTTCCATGCCAGCGCCAGCCCGCCAAACAGGAAGCTCAGCAGGATGACGTCCTGCAGGCTGGGTGCAATGCCGGAGCCAACCAGCACACAGCAAATCAGCAGCAGTCCAATCTCGAACCATGAGACCTGCGCACGCCGTGGCATCGCCGGGATGCGGCTTGCACGGACTGCTGTGGCCGTCACGCTCGACATCATCGGCTACTCGTTCATGCCGAGGGTCGCAGCGCCCTGCTGACCAAGAAGCCCGTTGGGACGAACGATCATGACGAGCAGGAACAGGATGAAGAAAAACATCTGCCCAAAAGCCGGCGCTACATAATAGCTGCTCAGGGATTGCACCACGCCCACGCAAATGCCGCCGAGCAGCGCTCCTTCGATACTGCCCATCCCGCCCAATACGACGATGACGAACGCAATCAGTACGAAGTTCAGTCCGACCGACGGGAATACCGAAAACAAGGGCACCATCACGCAGGCGGCAAGTCCCACCAGGGCGGACCCGCCCGCAAAGGTGAGGAGAAAAATGCGGGGCACCGGGATGCCCATCAGCATCGCGGCTTCGCCGTCCTGAACGGTCGCCCGGATCGCCTTGCCGAGGTAGGTTTTCCTGATGATCCACTGCAAAGCGAAGGTGCAGAGCAGCGTTATCAGGAAGCCCAGTAACAGCTCGACCTTGAGGTAGATCGGCCCGATCACAATCGATTGATTGAAGATCGGGGGAATGTCACGCAAGTCAGCGGTCATCATCATCAGCGCAGCATTCTGCAGGAAGATCGACAGCGCCATGGTGGCGAACACGACCACCAGATGCGGCTTATCCAATGCGGGGCTGACGATGAGCCGGTATACCACTGCGCCAAACAGAAACATCGCCGGCACGATCGCGACCGCTGCGATGTAAGGGTTCAAGCCGAACAGCCGCGTAAACGCCCAGGCGGCGTACATCGCGACCATCAGGAATTCGCCGTGGGCAAAATTGACGATACGCAAGACCCCAAAGATCAGGGTCAGGCCGATGCTCATCAAGGCGTAAACGCTGCCGATGAGGATACCGGACAGGACGAGTTGGACGATGGTGCTCATTGCGTTTGCCCAACAGCGTCGGCAGCGGGTCGCGGCCTCCCGCGTGACCGGATCAGCGATTGTTCCACTTCGGCAGCGGCACCAGCGTGACCTCGTGGGTCGCAAGGCTTGGCGGGAACACCTCCTCGTTTCCGGTCTTGGTCCACTGCCAGACACCGATCGACGCCAGCAGGTTCTGGCCGGCATCCTTGGGGTCATCGGCCCAGTCGAAGTTCGTGAACTTGATGCCGCTGCCGTTGACCAGCGATCCCACGGGCAGATCAAGCTTCAACGCGATGTCGCGCAGTTCATCCGGCTCGAACGTCTTGGCCTTCGGCAGGACTTCGGTGAATAGAGCCCAGATCGCCGAAAACCCCGCCGTCGCATGGCCCGCGGGAGGACGCTTCAGCTTGGCCTCGTAACAAATTCCTCGGCGACCTTCCTGGTTTCGGGCTTGAGTACATTCTCATTCACCTTGGGCGGAAAGTCCGCGACAAGGATGCCGTTGACGGAATCGCCGATCGAGTCCCGCAGATCCGGCGAAGAATATCCGGCGCTGACGCCGATGAATGCCGCGACGTTGAAATCAAGCTCCTTGGCCTTGCGCTGAAACAGGATCGCGTCATTGGGGAATGAGATCGCGATCAGAATGTCCGGGGCGACATCCTTCAGTTTCTGTACGATCGGGGTCATGTCGGTGGCGGTCTGATCGTAACCCTCATCGTAGACGAGCTTGATGCCCTTGGTCTGCGAATAGGCCCGGATGCCGTCGCCGACGGATTTGCCGAACGCCCGGTTTTCCCAGAGCAGCGCGATTTTTAGCTCGGATGTCGGCTTATTCAGCCGCTTGCCGAGATCGTCGAGGACGACGTGGTCGGCTGTCTTGTTTCGCCCGGTGATCCGGAAGCTCTTGCCCGGACGCTCGCAGAGCTGC
>JAQGKJ010000331.1 GCA_028290165.1 Bradyrhizobium sp.
AGCGCAGGACGCCTTCAGAATCGGGCGTCCATCCCGGCCTGCAGAAAGAGGCGATCGACTTTGCACTCGCCGGGGAGACGAAGGCACCACGCGATCTCGTGATGAACCACTATCAAACCTTCGGCCGCGAACAGTTCGGCTACGCGATCGGGCCGATCAGGGAGCGCGGCGATCCGACCGGAATCATCGTTCACAAGGGCTACATCGTCGCTGAATGGGGAGATCCGCTCAGGGTAGATATGACCCACAGCGTGACCAAGAGCTTCCTTTCCAGCGTCGTCGGAATTGCCGTCGAGCGGGGCATGATCAGGAGCGTCTATGACGCCGTGCGGGATTATGTCGCGCCGATACAGCTCTACGCTCCGCCCTCGACCGTCAACAAATCGGATCGGCTCAGCACGCCCGATCTGCTGTTCCCATTTGAATCGCCGCACAATCGCACCATCACCTGGGACAACCTGTTGCGGCAGACCAGCGACTGGGAAGGTACGCTATGGGGCAAGCCGGACTGGGCGGACCGGCCGAGCGAGAATCCGTCGGAATGGGGGACCTTGCCGCGCAACAAGCCGGGCACCGTCTATAAATACAACGATACCCGCACCTACGTCATGGCGCTCGCAGCCCTCAATGTCTGGCGGCGCCCGCTGCCGGCCGTCCTGAACGAAAACATCATGGACCCGATCGGCGCCTCCAACACCTGGCGCTGGTTCGGTTACGAGAATTCCTGGGTGGTGCTGGACGGCAGCCCGGTGCAGTCGGTGACCGGCGGCGGGCACTGGGGCGGCGGCATGTATATCAATGCCTACGACATGGGTCGCTTCGGTTACCTCACGCTGCGCCACGGCAGGTGGAAAGATCGTCAGCTACTCTCGGATCAATGGATCGATCAGGCACTCACGCCGACCAAGCCCGAGCCGATCTATGGGTACATGAACTGGTTCCTCAACACCGACCGGAAGCGCTGGCCGAGTGCTCCGGCCACCGCTTTTGCACACAGCGGCAACGGTACCAACCTGGTTTATGTCGATCCGGAGCACGATCTGGTGGCCGTGGTTCGCTGGATCGATGGTGAGGCCATCGACGGTTTCCTGAAACGGTTGCTCGCCGCCATCGATCCCGGATAGATCGGGTCCCTCACTGCATGGTAGGGATTGTCGGGTGCGGCAGCACCCCGCAGCCAGTGCTATGGCATGCGGGTTGCTTCTGTTTCTGGAGTGATCTGTTTCTGGAGTGATCTGTTCCTGGCGGCGTTTCGGAATTGAAAGGACTAAAAATGCGATCGGATACCTGGCTCCGCGGCGCGCTGCTGGCCGCCTCTGTGACACTGGCAACGGCGGCCCCGGCGCTTGCGCAAAAATCGGCCGACACGCTGCGCATCACCTGGCGCGATGCCATTCCCGATGTCGACCCGTACTACAATTCGCAGCGCACCGGCATGGTCGTCGCGTTCCAGGCCTTCGACTGCCTGGTATATCGCGATCCCGTATCCATGGAGATCAAGCCCGCTTTGGCCACGTCGTGGAAGCAGGTCGATGCCACCACGATCGACTTCACCCTGCGCGAGGGCGTGACGTTCCAGAACGGTGACCCGTTCACTGCCGATGACGTGGTGTACACGATCAACGACATTATCAACGACAAACGGGTGGCAATCCCCGCCTACTACACATCCTTCGCCGGCGCCGAAAAGATCGATGACTTTCACGTCCGCCTCAAGCTGACCGGTGTGTCGCCGGCCGCGATGGAATACCTGGCGATGGTCACGCCGATCTGGCCGAAGGCCTATCGCGAGAAAATCGGTGCCGATGCCTACGCCCACGCCCCGATCGGCACCGGCCCTTACAGGATCACCAAGGTCGACGGCACCACCGAGATCGATATGGAGCGCTATGATGGCTACTATGCCGGCAGCCCCAAGGGCCGGCCGGCCATCCGCTATATTAAGATCCACGAGGTGCCCGACGCCACCACCGAGATGACCGAGCTACTCGGCGGGCGAGCCGATTGGATCTGGGGCTATAATGCCGACCAGTTCGCGAATATCGCCCGCGTTCCAAACTTGCAATCCCTGCGGTTCGGCACCATGCGGGTCCATTTCATGACCATCGATGCCGCCGGCCGTTCAGGTGCCGACAATCCGCTGACCAAGTTGAAGGTGCGGCAGGCCATCGTCTCGGCCATCGACTGCGGCACGATGGCCAAGCAGCTGATCCAGGGCGACTCGCAGGTCATCGACACGCCGTGTTTCCCCAGCCAGTTCGGCTGTGACGTATCGGCAGCCGTTAAGTACCCATACGACCCGGCCCGGTCCAAGCAGCTTCTGGCCGAGGCCGGTTATCCCAACGGCTTCGATACCGAACTCGTGACCTATGGCTCACCGCAGGTCGGCGCGGCCTTGCAGAACTATCTCAAGGCCGTCGGCATCAACCTGCGCATCCAGCAACTCCAGATCGGCGCTGCCATCCAGTTGGCGGAAGCGGGCAAGGCGCCGTTGTATTCGGGAAGCTGGGGCAGCAATTCCATCAACGATGCCTCGGCGTTCATGCCCTATTGGCTCGGCGGCGGATTGGACGACTACGCACGCGATGCCGATGTGCAAAACCTGTTGAAACAGGCCGGCGCCAGCATCGACCCGGAGCTGCGTCGCAAGGCCTATAGCCAGGCGATCCACCTAGCCACCGAACGGGTTGATTTCGTGCCGCTGTTCAGCGACGTCCGCTATGTCGCATTTTCAAAGCAGCTGGAATTCCAGGGTTTTCCGGACGATCTGCCGCGCTTCTATCTGTCGAGCTGGAAGTAGCGGCGGCACCCGCTACCCGATACGGATCAGGTGGCGCTTGCCGGAACCGCCAGCAGACACTCGACTAGGCGGCCATCCTTGCGGATGTTGTCGGGCATCGTTGCCGCGCATTGCGCCAATGCGCTCGGGCACCGCGGGTGGAAACGACAGCCCGGCGGGATATTCGTGGGATCCGGGTAGGCGTCGCCCAGACCGACATCGGGAATGCCCAGCGCAGGATTCGGTGTCAGCACGGAGGCCAGAAGCGCCTGCGTGTAGGGGTGCGTGGGTGTGCGGAACAGGTCCTGCACCGGCGCCAGTTCAACGATGCGGCCGAGATACATCACCGCCACTTCGGTGGCGATGTGCTCCACCACCGCGAGGTTGTGGCTGATGAAGAGATAGGTCAGTCCAAGCTCCCGCCGCAACTGCGCCAGCAGATTGAGGATCTGCGCCTGAACAGACATGTCCAGCGCGCTGGTCGGCTCGTCGCACACCACAATGCGCGGGTGCAGCACGAGGGCACGCGCGATGGCCACACACTGCCGCTGGCCGCCGGACAGCTGGCTTGGTGTGCGCTCGGCCATCTCGCTGGAAATTCCAACGCGCGCCAGCATCTCCATGACGCGATCGACTTGCCGCGCCTTCGGCT
>JAQGKJ010000344.1 GCA_028290165.1 Bradyrhizobium sp.
CGGCGAGACGCTCTTTGGCCTCGTCAACAATGCCGGCATTGCGGTCGCGGGGCCGGTGCTCGAGCTTTCGGCCGAGGAATTCCGCCGCCAGATGGACGTCAACGTCATCGGGCCGATCATCTCGACGCAAGCCTTCGGCCCGCTGCTCGGCTCCGATCCATCGCTGAAGGGAAAACGCGGGCGGATCGTGATGATCAGCTCGGTGGCCGGCAAGAACGGCAACCCGCTGATCGCCCCTTATTCGGCCTCCAAGCATGCGATCGAGGGACTGTCAGAAAGCCTGCGCCGCGAAATGATGTTGTTCGGCATTGACGTCATCATCGTCGCACCGGGCGCGGTGAAAACGCCGATTTGGGGCAAGGCCGAGGAAGTCGACATCTCCGTTTACAAGAATTCGCCGTTTTTCCCGGCGCTCGAGCGAATCAGCAAGTTCATGGTGCAGTTCGGTGAGACCGGATTACCGGCCGAGAAGATCGCCGAGACGATCGCTGGCGCGCTGACCTCGGCCCATCCCAAGGTGCGCTACCAGGTTACGCCGGATCCGATGCGGCACCTGATGACGGCGATCCTGCCGAAGCGGATGCTCGACCGGATCATCGCCAAGCGTCTTGGATTGATGCCGCCGGCCTAAGTCGGCGGCTGGCCTATATCCCGCTCGCGAAAGCTCGGTCGGCGATCCGCTGGCACGGTTTCGGGCTTTTGGGATGGCCTTTCTGCGCTGTCGCGCGGCGTCCCCGGCCGGTCCGAACCCCCACCACGGTAGGGCCGGCCAGCCGGAAATTTACCCAGACCAAAGCCGGAACGGCAAATTCATTGCGCGTTCATGACGTTTCCCCTACATTTTTATGACACGTCGCAGTTTCCGGCTGCGTCGTCCGTCTCCTGGTCATCGCCAGCCAAGGCCCAAGGACAGCGCCGGGTGAAGTTTGCGTATTAACCGATGGCGCCCGCGCCAAATCCAGATCCTTCCGCTGCTGCGGCCATCCGAAGCATCGCCTCGATCGGCATTTGGCGGCTATCGGCGGTGGCGGCGCCCCATTTGGCGGCGCTGGCCGTCATGCTCCAGACCGAAACCGACTTCGGTTCGCGCACCGGCTTTCTGCTGTCCTGGGGGATTCTGAACTTCTTCTGGATCACGCTGTTGCGGCGTCCGGCGCTGTCCGGCGCGCTGTCGCTGACGCTCGTCGTGGTGCTGATCCTGCTGTCGCGGCTCAAGCACGAGATCGTGCAGATGACCGCGAACTTCGTCGACCTGATGGTGATCGACCGCGATACCGCGGCGTTCCTGTTTACGATCTTTCCCAATCTGCGCTGGTCCGTGATCGGCGCCGCCATCGTCACGATCCCGTTGATGTACGCGCTGTGGTGGCTCGATCCGTTCCGCATCCGTCGCCTGCCGGCTCTAGCCTGCATGCTGGCGTGCCTTGCGGCACTGGTCGGGTATTCCTTCGAATGGCCGGACGAAGCCTGGCGGGGCTATTACGACGACGGCTATCTGTCGAAATTCTCCCGCTCCGGCGTCACCGCCGTCTCAGACTTCATCAATTACGGCTTTATGGAATCGGATGCGGTTGTCCGCGAGCGTCTAAAAGTGCCGCTTCTGGATTCCTGCCATCCGGCGGGTCGGCGGCCCAACATCATCATGATCCATGATGAATCCAGTTTCGACATTCGTGAGGCCAGCGGCATCAAGGTGCCCGCGGGCTATGGCAGCCATTTCAAATCGTTCGACGGCAAGGAGCGCAAGTTCCTGGCCGAGAGCAATGGCGGCCCGAGCTGGTTCACCGAATACAATGTGCTCGCAGGCCTCTCATCGCGCTCGTTCGGCCGGTTTTCCTATTTCGTGACCCGCATCGCATCCAGCCGCGTCGAGCGCGGGCTGCCGCTGGCGCTGCGCCGCTGCGGCTACGACACCATCTCGCTCTACCCGGCCTTCGGCGCATTCATGAGCGCGCGCAGTTTCCAGACCACCACCGGCATTCAGCATTTCTACGACGCCCACGATCTCGGCGCCAAGGACGTCGAGCCCGACAGCTTCTTTTACGACAAGGCGTTGAGCCTGATGGCGCAGCAACCGCCGAATTCGCCGCTGTTCACGTTCGTCTACCTCGCCGCCAATCACTTCCCCTGGCAGACCCGGTTTCGCCCCGACCTGATGCCGTCCTGGCGCGCGCCCGGCAATGAGCCGGTGGTCGATGAATATCTGCGCCGGCAGGCGATGAGCGCCGGCGATTACGCGGCGTTCATCGCAGGGTTGAAAAAGAAATTTCCGGCGCAGCCGTTCCTGATCGTACGTTACGGCGATCACCAGCCGGAGTTCTCGCCGCACGTGCTCGATCCCGGCCTCGATGAAGCCGGTGTGGGCAAGAAGCTCGACAACTACGACCCGCGCTACTACGCGACGTATTACGCCATCGATGCGATCAATTTCGAGCCGGTCAAAAGTCCTGCGGTGATGGATACCATCGATGGGCCCTATCTGCCGCTGGTGATCCAGGAGGCCGCCGGTATCCCGCTCGACCCGTCGTTCGAGGAACAGAAGAACATCATGCTGCGCTGCAAGGGTATATTTTATGCCTGCAAGGACGGCGCGGAATCCCGCCGTTTCAACCGGCTCTTGATCGACGCCGGCCTGATCCACGGATTGTAGGCTACCCGACCGAAGCTCCGGCGCAGCGGGCGCCTTGAGTGTGGCGGCCTAAACCTGCTATTAGGGCTGAGCCAGAGGGCTTCTTGGGGTTTTCTCGCCATGGTGATGCGTCTGTTCGCGCCGCAATTTCTTGTGGTCTGGGCTTTCCTTGCATCCGCCATTGCCGTGCATTTCCGCGGCAAGGTCCGGCTTGGATTCTGGCGTCAGGTCTCCGACCACTCCACCATCATGGCGCCGTACAACGTGCTGATGTACCTGTTCTCGGGGGTGCCGAACCGGCCGATCCTGCAACAGGGGTCGCTCCCCGAACTGATGGTGCTGCGCGACAATTGGCAGACGATCCGCGAAGAGGCGCTGGTGCTGTTCGGGCAGGGACAGATCAAGGCCGCGGACAAATACAACGACTGGGGCTTCAATTCGTTTTTCCGCACCGGGTGGAAGCGTTTTTATCTGAAATGGTACGATGCGGCGCTGCCGTCGGCGATCGCCAATTGCCCGAAGACCGTCGAAATCGTCAATTCGATCCCGACGGTGAAGGGTGCGATGTTCGCGAGCCTGCCGCCCGGCGGCCGTCTGGTCCAGCACCGCGATCCATATGCCGGCTCGCTGCGCTATCATCTGGGATTATTGGTGCCGAAGACGCCGGGTGAATGCCGCATCTTCATCGACGGCGAGCCCTATTCCTGGCGTGAGGGCGAGGACATCCTGTTCGACGAGACCTATCTGCACTATGCCGAGAACACCACCAGCGACGACCGCATCATCCTGTTCTGCGATGTCGAGCGCCCGCTGCGCACCCGCGCAATGACCGCGGTCAATCGCTTGGTCTCAAAGCACATCATCAATGAAAGCGCGACACAGAACGAAGAGGGCGAGCGCGTCGGCTGGCTCAACCGCATCTTCGGCTATGTCTACCAGGTGCGACTGATCGGCAAGCGCATGAAGGCGTGGAACAAGCGCGTTTATTACGCGGTGAAATATCTGCTGATCGGCGGCATCATCGCGGCCTTCCTTGCGACCGCGTTCGCCTGACTTCGTAGGGTGGGTAAAGACGCTTGCGCCTTGCCCACCGATTTGACCCAGCCTGCAAAGATGGTGGGCGCGGAGCCTGTCATCGGGCGCGCGTTCGCGCGACCCGGTGGCTTTGCCCACCCTGCAATTACTGGAAGTTTTCCCGTACCCAGAGCTTGACCTAGGGCGCCCACTTCATGCCAGATGAACCCATGAATCTGATCCGATCGATCTTATCCGCCTGTCTCATTGCCGCCTGTTCGCAAGCGTCGGCGGAAACGATCAGGTTTGAGGACGCGGCAGCATTACTGGGTACAAGCTGTGCCAAGGATATCGTTACCAACTGCCGCGGCGTCAATCTCGATTCTACTCGCATGAAGGACTGCCTTTACCGCAATGAGGACGTTTTGTCGCCGCAGTGCAAGAATGACTACGGTCGAGCCTTCGATGCGATCCAGAAGCGCGTGGCTGCGCGCTCCGCCGTCACCAAACTATGCGAGCGCGACGTCGCCAAATTCTGTACCGGTGTCCAAAAGGGCGACAGAGGCAAGGCCATCGATTGTTTATTGACGGGGCCACGCGGCGTGAGCATCAATTGCAACAAGGCCGTTAGCGAAGCGGGGTATCGCTGATGTTGTCGGAGAAGAAAACTCTAATTGGCGTTGGCATGCTCATTGTCGCGCTGCTCGGCTTCGCGGCGTGGCCATCCGCGGCGCAGACCCCGGCGGAAGACTGGGTCGGCAAGCTCACCGCCCTTGACACGGCGCCGGATCTGGATCTCGCGGCCCTGCGGCAACAGGCTCTCGATCGCATCAAGTCGCGAGCCGATGCGACGCCGATCAAGCGACCGCTCCTCGCACCCCAGTTGCTCAAGCTGCCGCAGATTTATGCCGATATCCAGTTTGATGACGACGCTGCGGTCATTCGACCCGATTCCTATCGAACGCTCGGGCGCATCGCGGATACGCTCTATGATCCGTCGCTGCTCGGATATAAATTCCTGATCATCGGCAATACCGTGTCGACGGGCAGACGCGACAATAATCTGACGCTCAGCCAGAGGCGGGCCGACGTGGTCCGGGACGTGCTGGTGAACACCTTCAAGGTTTCACCAAAACGCCTTCAGGCGATTGGTCTCGGCGAGGAGCAACTGCGCGACGCCGCCCATCCAACCGCGCCGGTCAACCAGGGAATCCAGGTGGCGACGGTCGGAAGCGCGCTTGAGGTAAGCTCTGTCCCCGTCGTCCCTGCCTCCGTCGTCCCTGCGAAAGCAGGGACCCATAAGCCCAAGCATTAGTTAGTTGCAGGATGGATTGAGCCCTTGCGAAACCCCACCAACCACTTCAACGGAAGTGACGGGTTTCGCGGAGTTAATCATCGGGTGCGCATCCTACGGTCCTTCCGGCCAATAAAGCCGCATCGGATTATCCACCAGCAGCTTGCGCTGCAGGTCGGCCGTGGTGGCGATGTGCGGGATGAAGTCGACCAGGAGGCCATCGTCGGGCATGTGATCCCGCAAGTTGGGATGCGGCCAGTCGGTTCCCCACAGCACGCGATCGGGAAACGTCTCGACAATTCGCCGGGCGAACGGGACCACGTCGCGATAGGCGTTTTGCTCGCCGGCGAGGGCGCGCGGACCCGAAACCGACAGCCGCTCCGGGCAACTGACCTTGGACCAGACGTTCGGGTGCAGCCGCATGAATTTCACAAACAGCTCGAACTCCGGCCCGTCGACCGGCTTTGTGACTTCGGGCCGTCCCATGTGATCGACGACGATTGTCGTCGGCAGCGCGATGAAGAAGTCCCACAGTTCCGACAGGTCGACCGACTCGAAATAGATCACCACATGCCAGCCGAGTTTTGCAATGCGGCCGGCAATCTCCATCAGTTCGTCCCTCGGGGTGAAATCGACGAGGCGCTTGACGAAGTTGAAGCGCGCGCCGCGTACGCCGGTTTCATGCATCGCATGCAGTTCGGCATCGCTGACGTTGCGCCTGACCGTTGCCACCCCGCGCGCTCTTCCGTCCGCATGATCAAGCGCGTCGACCATGGCGCGGTTGTCGGCGCCGTGACAGGTGGCCTGCACGATCACGTTGCGCGCGAAGCCGAGATGATCGCGCAGCGCATAGAGCTGCTGCTTCGAGGCATCGCAGGGCGTGTATTTGCGCTCGGGCGCGTAGGGAAATTCCGCTCCGGGCCCGAAAACATGACAGTGCGCGTCCACCGCGCCGGCGGGGACCTTGAAGCGGGGGATCGAGGGGCCGGCATACCAATCCAGCCAGCCGGGCGTCTTCTCAAATGCCATCGGATGCTCAGTTCTTCTTGATGCTCGAGATGATGCGGTCGGCTTCCGTGCGCCAGTCGGGGCTGCGGGCGAAGGCTTGCGTGCCCTTCTGACCGAACAGGCCTTCGTCGGCGAGGTC
>JAQGKJ010000374.1 GCA_028290165.1 Bradyrhizobium sp.
CGCTTGAGCTTCGGAACAAAAGCACCAGCAGCACTACGCCGATCAGCAGCAGCCTGTTGACGCGTGGCAGGTAAATCTGCCCGGCATGCGTCTCCGAGGTGTAACGGACCTCGAAGCGCGGCAGCAGACCGAGCTGCACCGCCTGTCGGGTCAAGGAGTACGCGCCCGTGATCACCGCCTGGCTCGCGATCACGGTCGCCGCTGTGGCCAGCACCACCAACGGCAACAGCAGTATCTCCGGAACCATCCGGTAGAAGGAATTTTCAATCGCAGCCGGATTGGAAAGCACCAGCGCGCCCTGGCCGAAGTAGTTGATCAGAAGGGAAGGCAGCACGAAATAAAGCCACCCGGCCTGGATCGGCTTGCGTCCGAAGTGACCCAAATCCGCATAGAGCGCCTCCCCGCCTGTCACCGCGAGAAATACTGCTCCCAGCGTCACCATTCCGATCGTCCCATGCGAGAGCAGGAAATGAATGGCGTACCAGGGATTGATCGCGACCAGCACCGATGGATCGTCGCTGATATGAACGAGGCCCATCACCGCGAGGGCTGAGAACCAGACAATCATGACCGGCCCAAAGGCCGATGCGACACGCGCCGTGCCGCCGCTCTGAACCGCAAACAGCGCGACCAGGATGAAAACCGTCAGCGGCACCACAAAATGCTCAAGCGCAGGCGTTGCGAGCTTGAGACCTTCCACCGCGGACAGCACCGAAATCGCCGGCGTGATCATGGAATCGCCGATGAACATCGACGCGCCCAGCACGCCCAGCGCCATTAGCGGCCAGCTTCTGTGGCCCAAGGCGCGCTGACCGAGCGCCATCAGCGACAGCGTGCCGCCCTCGCCGTTATTGTCGGCGCGCAGCAGCAGTAGAACGTATTTTGCGGTGACGACGACAAAAAGCGCCCACAGGATCAGCGACAGTACCCCAAGCACGATTACCCGGGTGACGGGCTGGCCTTGCGCGGCGCCGGCAACAGCTTCGCGAAACGCATACAGCGGCGAGGTTCCGATATCGCCAAAGACGACGCCGATACTTCCGAGCGTCAGCGCCCAAAAGCCGGTCGTGACTGGCCCATCATGCGCTTCAGTTGATGTGACGCTGACGGTCATGCTGGTCCGAGGAGCTCTGTTTGTCGTTTGATTTTAATCCGGGCCGGCTATCGACGCTTTCCTGCAAGGCCTGTCAACCGCGCAACGATAGCACTGTGGGCAACGCCCGACTTGCGGGAAAGCGCCGTCATCGCATCAGCATAAGGTATTATAGTAGCGGGGTCGAACTACGGCTTCAGGCCGGGCGGCAGCGGTGGATCTTCGCGCATCAGCGTGATGGTTACGCGTCGATTTGACGACAGCGTGGGATCGTCGGGAAACAGCGGCTGGCTGTCGGCCTTTCCGGAGACCGCAAAGATGTGGGCTGGCGGCAACCCTTCCCGCTCGAGGATCTGGCGCACCGCATTAGCCCGGTCCGCCGATAGATCGAACGCGCCATAGTCGCTTTGCGTCGGCACGAAGCCCGCCGCGGTGTGACCCACGATCGAGATTCGCAGTGGCGTCGCCTTTAGCGGCGCCGCCAGCTTCTGGATCAGCCGGCGAGTGCGCTCGTAGGGCACCTTGGAGCCATCGGCGAACATCGAGCGGCCATCCTGGTCGACGATTTCCAGGTTGAGGCCCTGGCTGGTTTCCTCGAACATGATGTGTTTGGAGATCTCGGTCAGTTCCGGCATGTCCTGCAACGCCTGCCGCAACGACGCCGAGGCAAGAGCGAATTCACGATCGATCTTCAGGCGGGCGCCCTGGGTAAGGTTGTGTTCCCTCTCATCCGGTGATGGCGTATTGGATGATTCCTCGGGGGGGATGTGCGCGGTGTTCTTCAGCTTCGGCCGCGTCGGCAGGCCGTCGGATTCGATGATTCCGGAATAGCGCGCCTCGGTCTGCACGCCGAACGCATCGCGCATCGAGCCGGCGACGATCTTGAGCTTGTTGTTGTCCATGGTGGAAAACGCGACGAGCATCACGAAGAAGCTCATCATCAGACCCATCAGGTCGGCGAAGGTCACGAACCAGCCGTGCCCTCCGCCATGTGCATCGCCGCGTTTTTTCTTGGCCATCGCTTGCTTTCCGGACCCCGCTACATGCCGATCAGGCCGGTACCGGCTCGCCGTCTTCGTGGCGGTGTTTTTCCGGCAAATACGCCAGCAACATTTCCCGCACCAGCGTCGGGCTCTTGGAATCGCGGATCATCAGAATGCCGTCGATGATCAGCGTGCGATTGGTCTCCTCGTCGAGCAGCTTGCCATGCAGCTTGTCGGCGATCGGCAGGCAGAACATGTTGGCGACCAGCGCGCCGTAAAGCGTCGCCAGCAAGGCGGTCGCCATGAACGGACCGAGTTTCGAGGGATCGGTCATGTTGGCGAACATCTGCACCATGCCGATCAGCGTGCCGATCATGCCGAACGCCGGCGCGCAGTCGCCGATCGCACGATAGATCTTGCCGCCTTCGTCCAGATGCATCAGGAAATTGTCGCGGTCGCGCTCGAGATTGTCGCGGATGAATTCGAGATCGTAGCCGTCGGCGACATAGCGAATTCCCTTGGCCAGGAACGGCTCGTCGGTTTCGACTTTTTCCAGGCCGACCGGTCCCTGCTTGCGCGCGATTTCCGCAATGCGCGCGAGTTCGTCGACCAGGTCGCGCGCTGACAGACGGCTCATCGTGAAGGCAAATTTCGCACCCAGCGGCAGACCGTGCAGGATAGCGCTGAGCGGAAAGCGGATCATGGTGGCAGC
>JAQGKJ010000408.1 GCA_028290165.1 Bradyrhizobium sp.
TGCATTGGGCATCCGGCGTTCCCCACGCCCTCCGGGGCGGAAACGTTCACGGCAAAAACTCGCGCACATGCGGCGAGATCGCGAAGCCGTGTCTGGATTTGACGTCATTGCGAGGAGCGCAGCGGACGAAGCAATCCACTCTTCTCGCTTCAAAGCTGGATTGCTTCGCTGCGCTCGCAATGACGGTCTCAAGGCTGTTTGAAATTGTGGATGGTGTGCATGCAACGAGCCTCGCCGCCCCGCGCCTCATCGCCGCCACAGCGACACCAGCAGCGCGAGCGCCAGCAGGGCGGCGATGCCCTGCCAGAACTGCAGCGGGTGGCGTTCATAGAGCGTCCGCGGCCGGCTTTCCGCAGGCGGCGCGCGCGCCGGTCCTGCCTCCATCTCGAGGGCAAATTCGGTCATGTCGCGAAAACGCTCGCCGGGATCGACCGCGACCGCGCGGGCGAGCGCGGCCTGCAGCCAGGCCGGCAGGTCCGGGCGCAAGGCGGAGAGCGGCGTCGGCCGGATCCGGCGCGGCGGGCTGGTGGCGTCGGCATTGCCGTAGGGGAACTCGCCGGTGAAGGCGCGGAACATGGTAACGCCGAGCGCATAAATGTCGGTCGCCTCGGTGCCGGCTTCGCCTTCGAACATTTCGGGCGCCATGTAGGCGGGCGTGCCCGGAATGTCCGCGGGCGGAGAATCCTCCAGTCCGCCTACGCGCACCACCCCGAAATCGATCAGCTTCAGCGAGCCTTCAGCCTCGAGGATCACGTTGTCCGGCTTGATGTCGCGATGCACGATGCCGACGCGGTGCAACGCCGCCGCCGCCCGCGCCAATTTGATCGCGATGTGACGGCCTTCTTCCAATCCCAGCGCCGGGCTGCGCGCAAGCCGGGTCTCCAGAAGTTCGCCCTGATAGAGCGGCATCACGGTATAGAGGCAGGTCTGCCGCCCCGGCGGAAGCTCGATGACGTGGCCGAGCCAGGGGCTGGTCACGCGCGCGCCGACCCACGCCTCGCGGACAAAGGCCGCGCGGTAGGCGTCCACGCTGGCCACCAGCGGCTTTGGAAACTTCAACGCCACCTCGCCGCCCTCGACCTCGTCCTCCGCGCCGAACAGGCGGGTGTAGCGGCCATCGGACAGCAGCACCTTGAGCACGAAGCCATCGATCGTCTCGCCGCCAAGCGGCACCGGGGCCGGCGGCAGTTGCGCGATGTTGGCGCCGATCTCGGCCGATTCAGCGGTCGGCAGACCGACCACGTCGAGCACCAGCGCCGTGCAGTTGTCGGTGCTGCCGGCTTGCAGGGCGGCCGCGACCAGCGCGCGCGCGGTATCTTCCGAAGAAACCCGCTCGCGCAGGACATCGGCGATGGTCTCGGCCGCGAGAAAGCCGTGCACGCCGTCGCTGCAAAGCAGGAAGCGGTCGTGCTGCGCCATCGGCTGGCTGGTGTAGTCCAGCCGCACTTCGGGCTCGACCCCAAGCGCGCGGGTCAGGATGTTCGAGCGCCCCGCGCCGCCCTGCCGTACATGGTCGGTGGTGAGGCAGGTCAGAAGGTCGCGGCTCAGCCGGTAGGCGCGGGTGTCGCCGACATGCAGCACATGCGCGTTGCGCCCGCGCAGCACCATCGCGGTGAAGGTGCATCCCATCCCCGTCAGTTTGGCGTCCTGCCGGGCCTGCGAATGGATCCAGCCGTTGAGCGCATCGACCACCTTGGCGGCCGCGCGCCGCACTTCCATGGTCTCGGGCAGATCGCAAAATCCATCGAGGAAACCGCGCACTGCGATCTCGGCCGCCTCGCGGCCGCCCTTGGTGCTGCCAATTCCGTCCGATATCGCCGCGATCACGTCGCGGCGCGGCTCGGGCAACTCGGAGCCGAAAACGGCGCCGCCGAAATCCTCATTGCGTTTGCGCGGTCCGGTCTCCGAGACAAACCCGACACTTGCCTTGACGCCGGAAACCCGCTCAGCCATCGCAGCCGCTCCAATTTCCGAACGACCGCCGCTGCCTCAATTCTCCAGCCGGCAGCGATGATAGACGAAATAGCCGCCGGTGCTCGACGCGACGATTGCCGTAAGTTTCCCGGACTTGCGGTCAAGCGTGTAGTTGCCGCCGTCGGTCGCGTCGCGCCACGAAATCTCCGCGTCGCTGACGCGGGCTGGATTGGAATCCACGGTGGCTTTGTCGTAGTCGATCCTGATCTGCCAATTCGCACCGCTGGCCACATTGGTGCAGATCGTCGCGTTCACTTCGGCGCCGATGGCGGGCGCCGCCATGGCGGCCAGCGCGCCAAATCCCGCCGCTAACCGGGTCAGAACCAGTGTCAGATCAGCGCGCATGTCCCGCCTATTTTTTAGTCAAATGCTAATAGATTGATCAGATCGGCTTGGGGTGATCGCGTCCGTTTTATGGAAAATCCATAACTTTTCAACGTCCGGATAGGACCGGGACGAGTGGTATATTCCTTGCGTTTTATTTGGACGCTGGTCTGTGCCACCGGCGCACGGGCTCGTGTTTTCAGAGAACGCAAATCGGGGAACGCTGATATGGCACTTGCACCCTCACCACAATGGTTAGACAGCGGAAATAACGCCTGGCAACTTGCGGCTGCCACTTTCGTCGGCCTGCAAAGCATCCCGGGCCTGACGGTTCTCTATGGCGGCATCGTCAAGAAGAAATGGGCGATCAATTCCGCCTTCATGGCTTTCTACGCGTTCGCCTCGGTTTTGGTCGTCTGGGTCCTGTTCGACTACAACATGGCGTTCGGAGAGCAATGGT
The DNA here is from genome assembly GCA_028290165.1 of Bradyrhizobium sp. The sequence goes on from JAQGKJ010000408.1 coordinate 2,759, forward strand.
TTCCATTCCTCGGCAAGCCGGGCTTGGCGACATCGGCCTCCTTTACCACCGGGCAGGCCATCGTTCCGGCCGCAGCATCGGGCATGCCGGCGCTGACCTTTCCGATGGCGACGCTGATCTTCTTCCAGTTCGTGTTCGCTGCCATCACCGTCATCATCCTCGCCGGCTCCGTGCTCGGCCGCATGAATTTTACGGCGTGGATGATCTTCTGCCCGGTGTGGATGACCCTGGTCTATACGGTCGGGGCATTCAGCCTGTGGGGCGGAGGCTGGCTCGCCGGCATGGGCGTAGCGGACTTCTCCGGCGGCTATGTCATCCATCTCGCCGCCGGCACCTCGGGCTTCGTTGCCGCATGGCTGGTCGGTCCGCGGCTGCAGGCCGATCGCGACCATTTCCCGCCCAACAGCCTGCTGATGACGCTGGTCGGCGCCGGAATCCTGTGGCTCGGCTGGAACGGTTTTAACGGCGGCGATCCCTATTTCGCCAACGCCGATGCCGGCGCCGCGGTGCTCAACACCAACACCTGCACCGCGGTGGCGCTGCTGGTCTGGACGCTGATGGACAAGATGGCCTATGGCAAGCCGTCGGTGTTAGGTGCGGTCAACGGCATGATCGCAGGGCTTGTCGCCATCACTCCGGCCGCCGGCTATGTCGATGGCATGGGCGCGATCGCTATTGGCGTCGTCGCCGGCATCATTCCCTGGCTCGCCATGAACAAGCTGCAGAAGGCCAGCTTCATGATGAAGGTGGACGATACGCTGAGCGTGCTATCGACCCACGGCATCGCCGGCCTCACCGGCGGATTGCTGACCGGGATCCTCGCCAATCCCGACATGCTGATGTACATCGGCACCGACAAGGAGGCGCCCGGCGTCAACGTGACAGGCTTGCTCTACGGCAACCCCGGTCAGCTGTTGCTGCAGGCGGAGGGAGCGGCGTTCATCATCGTCTACAACGCGATCGCGACCTTCATCATCCTCAAGGTGATCTCGTTCATCGTACCGCTGCGGATGGATGAAGCCACCCTGAAGGTGGGTGACGACGCGGTCCACGGCGAGACCGCCTATGCGATCGGCGTGGAAGGCGAATAGCGGGCCGGCCGCTCGCTCTCGCCGATAGCCGCCCTGATGGCATCAAAACCGCTCCGGTGCGCCCGCACCGGGGCCATTCCTGCTTTCTTTCCCGCCAGGCGGCCCGGCCACGGCCCCGTCCCGCCCTTAACTCAATTCAAACTTTCCAGGTGCGCCCTTTTATGACGGTGTTATGATGCTTTCCGGGGCGGTGGGTAATGTCGGGGCGTGGGTACACCATATTCGATACGAGTATTGGCCGATGCGGCATCGCATGGGGCCATGCCGGGATTCTGGGGGTACAACTCCCCGAGGCCCGCGAGATCGAAACCCGCAAGCGGCTGTTCGACCTCTATCCCGACGCCCGCGAAATGCGCGCCCCCCTGAATGTCGAATTTACGATCGAGGGCATTACCGCGCTGCTGCGCGGCGAGCCGAGTGATCTCTCCGATGTCACCCTCGACATGATCGGCATGCACGCCTTCAACCAGCGCGTCTACCAGTACACGCGGACCATCCCGCGCGGCGAAACCCGCACCTATGGCGAGGTCGCCGCCAGCCTGAAGTTTTCGGGTGCCGAGAATTCGGTGGCCCAGGCGATAGCCCGTAACCCGTTCGTGATCATTGTTCCCTGCCATCGCGTGCTCGAGGCGGGCAGCTACGCCGACAAGATCTCCCCGCACGGCGGCGTTATCTCCAAGCGCCGGCTGCTTTCGATCGAGGGCGCGGGCTCACCCAGCAGCAGGACCCTGTTCGACGTGCTCCTCCCGGTTGCGCCGCCACGCCCGCAGAACTAAATTCGCGGGCATGGACCGAACGCCACTTCTGCAGCGCCAATCCATTTCGGTGTCCGACTTCCGCTGTACGGCGGTGCCGGGCGACAAGCCGTTCGTCGAGCAGTTTGGCTGCCATTCGATCTCCTATGTTCGCAAAGGCAGTTTCGGTTGCGAGAGCCGCGGCCGCTTCTTCGAACTGGTGGCGGGATCGATCCTGGTCGGTCATCCCGGCGACGAATATCTGTGCACCCACGATCACGTCTGCGGCGACGAATGCCTGTCGTTTTTTCTGACGCCGGAATTGGTGGAAACGATCGGCGACCGAACCGACGTCTGGCGGATCGGCGCGACGCCGCCGCTGCCGGAATTGATGGTGCTCGGCGAACTGGCGCAGGCCGCCGCCGACGGCCGCAGCGATATCGGCCTTGAGGAGGTCGGGGCGCTGTTCGCCGGCCGGTTTGTCGAGGTGGTCTCCGGGCGGTCAAGCGCGCCCGCGGCGGCCACCGCCCGCGATCGCCGCCGCGCGGTGGAGACCGCACTCTGGATCGATGCAAATTCGCACCGGGAGATCGATCTGGAGCAGGCCGCCGACCAGGCTGATATCAGCCCGTTCCATTTCCTGCGGCTGTTCTCAAGCGTGCTCGGCGTCACCCCGCACCAATATCTGGTGCGCTCGCGGCTGCGGCATGCGGCGCGCTTGTTGGCCGACGACGACAGGTCCGTTACCGATGTCGCCTATGACGTCGGCTTCGGCGACCTTTCCAATTTCGTCCGCACTTTCCACCGCGCCGCAGGGGTCTCGCCGCGGCGGTTCCGCGAGGCCTCGCGCGGGATGCGCAAGATTTTCCAAGAACGGCTCGCTCTGCACTGACTAGGATCGTCTCCTGACCCGCGCGTTTTCGAACGCGCA
>JAQGKJ010000510.1 GCA_028290165.1 Bradyrhizobium sp.
CAACTTCTTCAGCGTGGACGATGCCTAGAGCCCGCGCAAAACGGTGGAGCAGATCCGGCGCCTTATCGAAAGCGACGAGGTGCTGTTTCTCGTCAATCCCGTGGGCACCGCGACTAATATGGCCGTCGTCAAATACATCAACCAAAAGCAGGTGCCGCATTTATTCATCGGCACAGGTGCAACCGTCTTCAACGACCCCGAGCATTATCCGTGGACGATGAGCTGGACGCCGCATTATGCGTCGGAAGGCGACATCTACGCCAAATACATTCTGTCGGTGAAACCCGACGCCAAGATCGGCATTCTTTCGCAGAACGACGATCTCGGCCGCGACTATCTGTTAGGCTTCAAGCGCGGGCTCGGCGACAAGGCGTCAACGATGATCGTGTCGTCGCAGACCTACAACACCACCGACCCGACCGTCGATTCCCAGGTGGTTTCGCTAAAGGCCTCCGGCGCGGACGTGTTCTTCATTGTCACCGTGCCGAAATTCTCCGCGCAGGCCATTCGCAAGGCCTATGACATCGACTGGCATCCGCAGGAATTCGTTGTCAGCGTCGGCTCGTCGATTGCGGGCGCGATCCGGCCGGCCGGGTTTGAAGCCGCGAAAGGCATCATCTCGGCGGCCTATCAGAAGGACCCGGCCGACCCGCAGTGGCGCGACGATCCGGCGATGCAGGCCTGGAACGTGTGGATGGACAAGTATAATCCGCGCGTCGACAAGAGCGACTACTACGCGCCGTACGGCTACAACATCGGTTTCGCGGTGGTCCAACTGCTGAAGCAGTGCGGCGACAATCTGACCCGCGAAAATATCATGAAGCAGGCCTCGCATCTGGACATGGAGCTGCCGTTGCTGCTGCCGGGCATCCGCCTGAGGACCAGCCCGACGGATCTGCGCCCGATCAAGCAGATGCGGCTGGTGCGCTTCGATGGATCGCGTTACGTGCTGTTCAGCGACGTGCTCGCGAGCGATTGAAGCCGCCCCAGAGGCGCGACACTTTTCGCCCACCCCGACTTTGCTTTCCGACAAAATGCGGGCCTCGCCGACACAAAGGCGAGCCCGAATTAAGCCTCATGCTGCCCGGAATTGCGGCGTATTGCGACCCAAGTTTTCGTAGAGATTTGGGAAGCGCGGTGCCTCGTATCATCACCGGAGAAGCCATGCTCAAGCTCAATGTGAAATTCGTGTCGGCTGTCTTCGCAGGCTTGCTTGCGGGCGGCCCTCTCGCGGTAATGACGCCTGGCGTGGTGGACGCGGCCGACGATTGTCTTTCCGGCCCGAAGGGTCAGACGCCTCAGGGCGGCCATTGGTACTACCGTATCGATCATGCCACCAAGCGGCACTGCTGGTATCTCGGAGACGAGCGCGAAAAGCTTTCGCAAGCCTCCCCGCCGATTTCCCTTCTGCCTGAAAAACCGGTTCCGCAGAAGGCAGAACCGCCGCTGCAACCCGAGATCGCCAACGCTCGCGCCGAATTGGCCCCGCAGACCCGTATCGAAGCGCCAAATAGCGACGCTGCGCTGCCGCCGACGATGCCGGCGGACGCCGCGCCGCCTCAACGATGGATCGTCGGTGCGCGCTGGCCCGATCCGTACAACGATCCGCCCGCGGCCGAACCAGCGCCTCCTAAGCGCGATGAAGGCACGAGCGCCAACCTCACCGCGCAAGCTCAGCCGACCTCGGTCGCACCCCCTGAACCATTCGCGGCGGCAGAACCCTCACCGGCGCCTTCAGCCTCGGCCTATTCCGTACCGGTGCGGCTGGCCGCACTGCTGGGCGCGCTGGCGCTCGCGGGCATCACCGGAGGGATCGTGTTCAGGCTCACCAGCACGCCACGCCCCGCGCACCCCAGAATTCGCAAGCCTCGGGGCGCGATCTGGGAACAGACAGATGACGATCGAATTCTGTTGTCGGCTCGTCCGTCCGCCGATGCTTTGTCGCGCCGGACCGGGTTTGCGCGCGACCTCGATCAGCCCGGCGACCGCAGCGAAAGGATTGCGGAATTCTTTGCTCAAATATCCCGGCGAAGTCCGACCTGATGCCAGGTCAGTTCTCCAATTGCCGCTGCAAGGCGCGAACGAATCCTGAAAGACCGACCTGCCGTTCGCGCTTCAGTCGCTCGGCCTTGAGGATCGACTGCACCTCGGCGAAAGCGGCATCGATATCGTGATTGATCACGATGTAATCGTATTCCGCCCAATGGCTCATTTCATGGCTGGCACGGCCCATGCGCCCGCGGATCACCGCATCCGAATCCTGCGCGCGGGTATGCAGGCGCCTCTCGAGGTCGGCCGCCGACGGCGGCAGGATGAATACGCTGACGACGTCGGCGCGTGCCTTTTCGCGTAACTGCTGGGTGCCCTGCCAGTCGATATCGAACAACACGTCCTGTCCCTTCGACAAGGCGGCCTCGACCGGCGCGCGCGGCGTGCCGTAGCGATTGTCGAACACGGTGGCCCATTCCAAAAGCTCGTTCCGCTTGACCATCCGCTCGAATGTGGATTTGTCGACAAACAAATAGTCTCGGCCTTCGACTTCGCCGGGGCGCATCGGCCGCGTGGTCGCGGACACCGACATCTTCAGGCCGGGTATGCGCTCGATCAATAACCGCGACAGCGTGGTCTTGCCCGCGCCTGACGGCGATGACAGCACGAACATCAGCCCGCGCCGCTCAATCCCATCGAAGCCGTGGCTGCCAGCCGTCATGCATCACTCCAGATTCTGAACCTGCTCGCGGAATTGTTCGACCACGTTCTTCATTTCGAGGCCGGTATTGGTCAACTCGAGATCGTTCGACTTCGAGCAGCAGGTATTGACCTCGCGGTTGAAGTCCTGCGCCAGGAAATCGAGTCGGCGTCCGATCGGTCCGCCCTTGGCGATCATCTCGCGGGTCTGCGAGATGTGGGAGGCGATGCGATCGAGTTCTTCGCGAATGTCGGCTTTGGCCGCGATCAGCAGCGCTTCCTGATTGAGCCGGTCGGGATCGAAACGATCGGAGGTTTCCAGCAACGCCGCGATCTGCTCGGCAAGCCGCGCCTTGATCGCGTCGGGCTTGCGCCCGGGGGCGGCCTCGGCCTTCTTTGCCAAGCGCTCGATCTCGTCCATTCGCTGGCTGAGGATCTGCCCGAGCGTCACGCCCTCGCGCTGGCGCATCTCGACGAGGTCCGATAGCGCCTGGTCGAACGCATCAGCGGCGGCAGCCTTCGCAGCCTTGTCCTCCTCCTCGTCGCTTTCCGGCTCGACAATTTCGATGACGCCCTTGATCGCCAACAGGCCGTCGATGCTCGGCGCCACCGCGTCGATCTTGCCGGCAAGGACTCCGGCCACCCTGACGATCGACGCCAGCACCTCTTCATTGACCCGGACCGTGGAGGCCGCGTTGGCGCGCTTGACGTTCAAATTGGCATAGACCGTACCCCGCGACAGCACTTCGCCGGCGCGCTTCTTGGCGAAGGCTTCGAGCTCGTCCCATCCCGGCGGCATCCGCATCCGCAGGTCAAAGCCCTTGGCGTTGACCGACTTCAATTCCCACTCGAACGCGTAGGGTCCGCTGGCGCCGTGGCTTCGGGCAAAACCGGTCATGCTCGACAACGCCATCGTACAAAATTCTCCGGCAGTTACTGGGGGTGGGTGAGATTCGCAAAGCAACGAACTGCGCGAGCTTAGCGCGTATTCGCCAACAGTGGATACCGGTTTTGCGAACTGAATACGCACAAGTTACGGGTTAGTAACGTTTTCAGGCAAAACGGAATTCGGTTCCGCCGCTTAAGCGGCGTGCCCGCGTTATCGCTGCACCACCGGAGGCGTCGCCGTCGATTGAACCGCGCCTTGGCGGGCCGGCGCCGGGGCCACACGCGCAGGTTTCTTGGCCGGAGCAGGCGGCTTCGCCGTCGTGGCGGTCGGGTTGGTGTCGGCGGGCGCACCGGCCGCGGCCGGCGGCGGATCGTCCGCCGGTTCGACCGTGTCGTTCTGAATCTGCTTCTCGATGGTGCGCAGCTTGGCGACATTCTTCTGGTGCTGGTCGTAGCTGTCGCTGAAGGCGTGGCCGCCGGTGCCATCGGCAACGAAGAACAGGTCGCGCGTGCGCGCCGGATTGGCGGCAGCTTCCAGCGAGGCGCGCCCGGGATTGGCGATCGGCCCGGGCGGTAGGCCGTCAACCACATAGGTGTTGTAGGGCGACGGCTGCTGGATTTCGGAGCGCTTGATCGGCC
>JAQGKJ010000533.1 GCA_028290165.1 Bradyrhizobium sp.
CGAGCGCGTCGCGACCTTCGGCGCTGCGCGATTGCTGGTGATCGAGAATTCCGAGCCGGCGCTTTATGCCGCGATCGAGGCGCTCGTCGCGCAGAACACCGAAGCCTCAATCGAGGGCCGCATCGCCGACATCCGCGACCGCGACCGTATTTTCAGGCTGATGGGTGATTTCAAGCCGGACATCGTGTTTCATGCCGCAGCCCTCAAGCACGTGCCAATTCTGGAGCGCGACTGGAGCGAGGGCGTCAAGACCAATATCTTCGGATCAATCAACGTGGCCGATGCGGCGGTCGCCTCGGGCGCCAAGGCGATGGTGATGATCTCGACCGACAAGGCGATCGAGCCGGTCTCGATGCTGGGCCTCACCAAGCGCTTCGCCGAAATGTATTGCCAGGCGATCGATCACGATCTTGCATACCGGGCGGGCGGCAAGCCGCGGATGCGGCTGATCTCCGTGCGATTCGGCAACGTGCTGGCGTCGAACGGATCGGTGGTGCCGAAATTCAAGGCCCAAATCGAGGCGGGCGGTCCGGTAACCGTCACGCATCCCGACATGGTCCGCTATTTCATGACCATCCGCGAAGCCTGCGATCTCGTGCTCACGGCCGCCACCCACGCGCTCGCGCCGGCGCCTTCGGACGTTTCGGTGTACGTGCTCAATATGGGACAGCCGGTCAAGATCGTCGACCTTGCGGAGCGGATGATCAGGTTGTCGGGCCTGCAGCCGGGCCATGACATCGATATCGTCTTCACCGGAATGCGGCCGGGAGAACGGCTGAATGAAATCCTGTTCGCAACTGAAGAGCCTACCGTTGAGATCGGGCTTGCCGGCATTATGGCCGCAAAGCCCAACGAGCCTCCAATGGCGTCTCTGCGAAAGTGGATCGCGGCCCTTCAAGATGCTATGTCGAAGGATGATCATCTGACGGTCAAGGCGGTTCTGAAGGATGCGGTCCCGGAATTTCGTTCAACTGCGGCTTAACGTGGTCGCTGCAAGAAGCCCTTGCGACGGCCTTGCCGGACCCTTCGAAAGCGATTGATGCGAAAGCCTGGAAAACTCGTCATCCTCAGTCAGCACTACCCGCCGGATCCGACCACGACAGCCGCGATCATAGCAAGCATAGCGGAACATCTGGCGGCAGAGGTTCCAGTATTGACGCTTTCCGGGACGCCGGGTTCGGCGACAAATGATTCCGCGCCTTTGGGGCGACCGGTCGTCGTTGAAATCAGGAATCGGCTGCCGGCGAAAGCGGCGCTGTTCCGGCGCGCGATTGCTGAAGCGCTTTTCGCCGTTCGCGCATTCTGGGCCGTTTTGATCCGCGCGCGACGCGGCGATATCCTGCTCACCGTCACAACGCCCTTTATGGCGCCTTACGCGGTGGTCATGGCCGCCAGGCTGAAGGGAACGAAGCCGATCCTGATCATACACGACCTCTATCCTGACGCCCTTGTCGTAGCCGGACTTCTCGGGAGGGATTCGTTTCCAGCAAGAATGATTCGCTGCGCCAACGCGCTGATGTTTCGTACTCTGAGTGCCATTGTCATCATCGGACGAGATACCGCGCAACATCTCGCTGGATACGGGGAAGCAACGCGCGACAAGATACATTTCATTCCCAACTGGGCGACGCTGGTTCCCGATGTACGGTCGGCGGCACCGGATAATCCGTATCGCCGGTTGTGCAAAGGCCGCTTTATCGTCGGTCTCTCCGGCAATCTTGGTTTTACCCATGATCCGCTGGTCGTGTTTGAAGCGGCAAGATTGCTGCGGGCCGATCCGACGATCCATTTCCTGCTTTCGGGCTGGGGAGTGGGCTTCGAGAAGCTAACGGCCCTGCAGTCCGAAGCAAGCCTTCCGAACGTCACCCTGGTCGAGCGGGTTCCGGAAGAGGACCTTGAGCAGTTTCTCTCTGCTGCGGATGTTTGGATTATTCCTTATCGCAAGGACGTCGCCGGTGTTTCGATCCCCAGCCGGTTTTATAATCTTCTGGCGGTTGGCAGGCCCGTCGTTCTGCTTTCCGAGCCGCACGCCGAGGCAGCCCTGACGGTCAAGGAAAATGATATTGGCTGGGTCGTAATGCCGGGCAGGCCTGACGAACTGGCAAAGGCGATAAGTGCTGCATCTTCATCGCGGGATTCGTCGATGACCGAACGGGCGGTCGCAATCGCAAAGGACTTCAGCCGCGACCGGGCTATGTCCAGTTACGCCAGTTTGATACAGGGGCTTTTGCGCGATCCCAAACAAACGGAGCACATCTCATGAAGGGAGCGCGGCCCGTTGCGCTTGTGACTGGAGCCAGCGGTTTCGTCGGCCGGCATCTCGTGCCGATATTGGAGGCCGAGGGCTGGATCGTCCGCCGGGCGTCGCGGACGCGGGCGCCGACGCCCAACGACGTATTCATCGGATCCATCGGTTCCACGACTGACTGGAACGACGTGCTTGTCGGTGTCGACGCCGTAATTCACCTTGCGGCGCGTGTTCATCATCAAAATGACGAACACGCGGTCGGACTTTATCGCGAGGTCAATATCCAGGGCACCTTGCATCTTGCGCGCTGCGCCGCGAACGCAGGCGTGCGTCATTTTATTTTTGTGAGCACCGTTCTCGTCCACGGCAGGGCCAACGACGGCCGCGCCCCGTTCAGTGAAGACAACGTTCTGACGCCGTCCGGCGTGTATGGAATGTCGAAGGCTGCGGCCGAATCCGGTCTTAAAGACCTGGCGCGCGAGAGCGACATGGCTATTACGGTCATTAGGCCGCCGCTTGTCTACGGTGCCGGCGCAAAGGGAAATTTCAAATTATTGACCATGGCGGTGAAGCGCGGCATCCCGCTTCCATTCGGTTCGATCCGCAACCGCCGCGCCTTTCTTGCCGTCGAGAACCTTTGCTGGTTCATCGTCGAGCGGCTTACTCGCCCGGAGCGAAATTTTGATGTTTTTCTTGTCGCCGACGAGGAGCAGGTCTCGACACCTGAATTCATCAGGCGACTTGCTGGAGCGGTCGGTATTGCACCGCGCCTGATGCCCGCGCCGATTTCCTTGTTGGGGGCGTTGCTTAAAGTCAGTGGGCGCCCGGCGGCGCGTGACAGCATCATTGGCTCGCTGGAGCTCGACGTTTCCAAGGTCGCTGCGACCGGCTGGCGGCCGCCGGTCACGCTTGACGAAGGGCTGCGTCTCGCGACTGCCGATGTGACGCGCGATAACGGACCCTAGGACTTGGCACGGCGTCGCCGCGAAAACCGGTACATCACCAGCGCCGTAGCCCCACTCCCAGCCATCAGCAGCAAAGCATTCAGCACCGTCGATCGGGTCATCACCGATCCGATTGCCAATGACGCGAGCGCGACGTTGAGCACGAACACTTCACCCACCACGCGCAATACTGAAAATCCATTATCGGTGGCGCGCTGATAAAAATGTGAACGATGCGCCGCCCAAAACGGCTCGCCCCTCACCAGCCGTCGCAACAGCGTCACGGTGGCATCCGACAAATAATACAGCGGCAGCAGCAACGCCGCGACGAGATGCTGCTGATAGGCCAGTTGCAACAGACACCAGCCGAGCAACAGGCCGATCGGCAGGCTGCCGACATCTCCGAGAAAGATTTTTGCCACAGGGCGGTTGAGCGGAGCGAAGCCGGCCATCGCGCCGCAGAGCGCCGCGGCAACAATGGTTGCCGGCGCGGGAAGGTCACCAAGCCACCCCAGAACGATCATCGCGCCAGTGATTGGCACGACCTCGGCGACCGTCATCCAATCCAGCCCGTCCATGAAGTTGACCAGATTCACAAACCAGAGCCCTGCCAGCAAAAGCAGGCTGTGTTCGATCCAAAGCGGACATGCCGGAACGATCCGAAGATCGCCGGGAGCGGTAAAGATGATCGCGCCCACCGCCGCCGCCTGCAGCACCAGTCGCGGCAGCACCGGGATGAATTTGACATCGTCCGCGAATCCCACAGCGGCAATGAACAGCGTGGCAGTGAAGATGGCGACCGGGATATTCAAATGCGCCGTATCCGCGAAGGCGACAATGATGCCCACGACCGCCAACGTGGCCGCGATGACCGCGATGCCCGCCCCCTGTGGCGTCGGAACCCGGTGTGAAGACCGCGCATTCGGCCTTGCAAGCGCATAATGCAAAAGCAGCGGCCGGATCGCCCACGTCATGCCGGCCGAAAGTATCGCTGCAGCAAAAACGGCGAACAGCGACAGGGGCAACTCGGAAATGGTCATTCTCGCCAATGTGCCCGTTACTCAGGAACTTCGATCGGTGCCAAGCCCTTTGCAGCCTTCTCAGCGCTGAAAATCCACACCAGTCCGCCAAACGCGCCGACCATAAACGACACCGCGCCAAACAGCAGCGAAATGTTCACGCCCTCGTTCGTCATCAACCCGGCATACCCGAACGCCAATCCCATGGTGGCTTCGCGCACGCCCCAGCCGGCGATCGAAATCGGCAGCATGGTGATCAGCATCACCGGCGGAACCAGCTGAAAAATTTGACTGAACATTACCGGTGCTGCGATCGATTGCACGACGCACCAGGCGATGACGACGGCGAGCACGTGAACCAGTAGCGACAACACGGCAATCTTGGGTCCATGCTTGCGGCTGAAAATCACGCGGTTGGCGATCACGGAGCAGGCGTGGAGGTGATGCGTCCCCCACCAGCGTTTCAGCCAGGGCCACGGCAACCTGCCCAGAATGAGAAATCCCACTCCGCCGGCGAGCGCAGCGAAGTCGACGAACAGCAGCGCCGACCGGCCATTGGGATCGCCGATGAGCCGATAGCTCCACGGCAGGCTTGCTACGATGATGATCGCAAGCGCGATCAGGCCGGTGGCGCGGTCCACAAAAATGGAATAGGTCGCCGCCCGCCATCCGGCCCCGCCGCGCGCAACCAGCCAAAGTCGTACGGCGTCGCCGCCGATCGAGGATGGCAGGGTCTGGTTGAAAAAGGTTCCGATCAGGTTGAAGCGCATCGCCTGCGTCGTCGGCAGCGGCGCGCCACATTCCGCGCTGATCTCGCGCCATCGCAGGACGCCGACGAAGATTTGAAGGAATGTCACGGCAATCGCCATGCCGATCCAGCCCAGACTCGCAAAATTGATGCGGGCCGCGAGGTCGGAGAGGTTGACTTTGCGTAGCGCGAGATAAAGTAGCCCCGCGGAGATCACTATTTTTATCGTCGAAAACAGGATCCGGCGCATCTCGCCCGCGCATGCCAGGTTTGAGGAGGGTTCAAAAACATCGCAAATTCGGCGCCGCGCGCCGAACTTCGCCGCCTTGGTATGATCTTAGCGCCAATATGGCAATAGCCGCGCAACTAGGTATTGCGACATCCTCGATACGGCGGGTAAACAGGCTCCAGGCGGTGCTGTGGAGCGTATCGATGCCCCTGGGATTACGATGCCGGATCCGAAAATTCTAGTCACCGGAGCTGCAGGCTTTATCGGCTTCCACGTCGCGCAACGTCTGTTGTCGGCGGGCCGCCAGATCATAGGCCTCGACAGCGTCAACGATTACTACGACACCCGGTTGAAGCAAGCGCGCCTCGAGATTCTGGCGCGCCATTCGAATTTCAGCTTTGTGAAGCTTGATCTGGCGGATCGCGCGTCGACGAAACGGCTTTTCGAGCAGCACGGCTTTCCGACCGTGATCCATCTCGCTGCGCAGGCCGGCGTTCGCTATTCGCTGGAACATCCGCATGCCTATGTCGACGCCAACCTCGAAGGCTTCATCAACGTGCTGGAAGGCTGCCGCCATCACGATTGCAGACATCTTCTGTTCGCATCCTCCTCCTCGGTGTATGGCGCCAACACCAAATTGCCGTTTTCGGTACAGGATAATGTCGATCACCCGGTCAGCCTCTATGCTGCATCGAAAAAAGCCAACGAATTGATGGCGCATGCCTATAGCCACCTCTACCGCATTCCCTCAACGGGCCTCCGGTTCTTCACCGTCTATGGTCCGTGGGGCCGTCCGGACATGGCGATGTTCCTGTTTGCGAAGGCGATCGTCGAGGGGACGCCGATCAAGCTGTTTAATCATGGCAAGATGCGCCGCGATTTTACCTTCGTCGAGGACGTCAGCGAGGCCGTCGTGCGCCTGATCGATCGTCCGCCGCGGGGTAACCCGAACTGGTCCGGACAAAAGCCCGATCCGGCCACCAGCACCGCGCCGTGGAAGATTTACAATATTGGCAACAACAAGCCTGAAGATCTCATGCACGTGGTTGCGCTGCTGGAGAAAGAGTTCGGCCGCACGGCCACCAAGGAGATGTTGCCGATGCAGCCGGGCGACGTGCCGGCAACCTATGCCGACATCGAGGATCTGGCGCGCGAAATCGGCTTCCGGCCCGCGACCACGATTGAAGAGGGGGTCGCGCGGTTTGCAAAATGGTATCGTGACTATCACAATCTCTGACAGCGGGGCACTATGAGCGAACGTATCATTCCACTGATCATGTGCGGCGGCGCCGGAACCCGGCTCTGGCCGGCCTCACGCGAGGTGCGTCCAAAACAATTCCTGCCGTTGTTCGGGGCGCGTTCGACATTTCAGGATACGATACTGCGGGTATCTGATCCGACGCTGTTCGAGCGGCCGATCGTCATCACCAATACCGCCTACCGCTTCATGGTGCTGGAGCAGCTCGCCGAGATCGGGCGCGAGGCCGATGTGCTGCTGGAGCCAATGCGGCGGGATTCCGGCCCGGCGATCGCGGCCGGCGCAGCCTATGCGCAGGTGCGCGATAAAGAGGCGATCGTTCTGGCGCTCGCCGCCGATCACGTCGTCCGCGATACCGGCGCTTTCGTCGCCGCATGCCGCCAGGGTCTGGTCGCGGCGAAAGCGGGATGCATCGTGACCTTCGGCGTGGAGCCCGAGCGCGCGGCCACCGAATATGGCTATATCAGCCCGGGCGAGCCGGTTTCCGGCGAGGTCCGCGCCGTTGCCAAATTCGTCGAGAAGCCGGATCCGGTGAAGGCCGCTGAATATATCAAGGCCGGTTATTTCTGGAATAGCGGCAACTTCATGTTTCGCGCCGCCGTTCTGCTCGATGAATACCGTAACGTCGATGCCGAGAGCGTGCAGGCGGTGACCGATGCCGTGACCAAGGCCGGGCGCGATCTCGGATTTGTCACGCTGGATCCCGCAGCCTTCGGCTCGGCAAAGGCCATCTCCATCGACTATGCGGTGATGGAGAAGACTTCTCATGCCGCGGTGGTGCCGGTAGCCTGCGGCTGGTCCGATGTCGGCTCGTGGCATGCGGTGTGGGAGTTGTCGGGCAAGGACAAACAGGGCAACGCCGCGCAGGGCGCCGCCGTGTTCGAGGATTCGCGCAACTGCAATGTTTCAACCGACCGGGCGCTGGTCGCGCTGGAAGGCGTCGACGATCTGGTGGTGGTCGCGACGCAGGATGCCGTGCTGGTGTCGCGCCAGAAGGATGCCAACGGACTGAAGCGG
>JAQGKJ010000542.1 GCA_028290165.1 Bradyrhizobium sp.
CCCCCGATAGGTGCGGGCGGTGCCGGCGGGAGGCGGGCAAACGCCCCCGACGGCCCGCGATGATCAAAGCTGTGGAGAACGATAGGGGCGGCCGGTAACGCCCCCGCCCCGCGGAGCATTACCGCAAGCGTTACCGGCCCGCCGTTACCGGACGTCGAAGCGTGCGGCGTCGGGTGGATCCGGTAACGACGCCCTAAGGCGTTACCGGGCGTTACCCGTCCCGACAAAACCGCCAGATCCGCGTCGTACTTGGCGCATTTTTGGGGGGTGGGCCGTCGGGATGAACGCAGGAAGTCGCTGCGGCACAGCGGTTTCCTCATTTGTCGATTCCCGTTCGAATCTGGCAATCGATTCTCGAAAATCCCCGTCGTTATTGGACTTCTTGCAACATCCCGACGAGCTCGGGGCGTGTCATCCCGACGGCGCAGAGGGTGCCCGGTAACGGCGGTAACGCCTGCGGTAACGGCCCGGCCGCCTTTGTTATCGCTGTTACCGACGGCGTTACGGGTCGGCTCAAAATCTGAATTTCCCGGCATTTGCGGCATGAAACACCACTCTTTCGCTGGGGCTCAGCATCGCATAATCTGTGAAAACTAATCAATGGTATTCATCATTGATTTTTAACCAAGAGGAGTTAGCAGACAATGCCCAACATCGTAGTTCCCGCGACCGCGGTCGTGCTGCCGCACTATGTGCGCGCCCACTGGTCGCCGACCGACCAGCGTTACACCTATCGCTGGGAGGTGAACGGAGCGATCAAGCGCGCCGGCTTCAAGCCGACCCGGAAGCGGTTCGGAACGGACCTCGCCCTCGCGATCCGGGTGGCCCAGGAGGAGCTGCTCCCGGCGCTCCGCGCCTTCCGCAAGGACGGCAATGCGATCGAGGTTCTCGGCAGCGGCGGCAACGGCTCGGTCGACGCGCTGATCGAAAAATTCGAGAACGACGACTCCTTCAAGTCCTTGAGGAAGCGGACCCAGCGTTCCTACCGCCAGGTTCTCAGGGCCGGCGCCAACCACGTCTTCCGGTCCGGGCCCTACGAAGGCCGCCGGTTCGGGAGCCTGCAGATCGCCGAAGTCACCGTGCTGGTGACCAGGCAGTTGATCGCGGAGTACTCGGTGGCTCTCAAGAGCGGGCCCGACGGCGCCACGATCGAGCAGGACCGTTCGGGTCAGGCCAACCATGGGAAGGTCACGTTCGGCACGATGTTCTACTCGATGTACGGCCTCGACAAGGACGTGCCGTTCGAGAATCCTTTCGCCCGCACCAAGCGCCGCAAGAGGAAGAAGCGGAAGACCGTTCACGCGACGATCGAGGATCTTGCGTTCTTCGTGATGTCCGCGCGGGAGTTCGGCAAGCCGAACCTCGGCGTCGCCGCGTGGTTCGCCTTCGAACTCGAGATGCGGGTGGAGTCGATACTCACCGGCCTCTTGGTCGAGCACTACAAGCCGATCGAACGGCCGAACGAAATCCTGATCACGCACTTCAAGACCGGCGACGAGTACTGGGTGTCGCTGCGCGACTCCGACGGCGAATCCTTGTACCCGGGTCTCGAGACGGCCCTGGACGAGCTCAAGGGCTCCCGTACGTCGGGAATCCTGATCCCG
Organism: Bradyrhizobium sp.; assembly: GCA_028290165.1. The sequence continues at coordinate 1,605 of JAQGKJ010000542.1, forward strand.
AAGGACGGCACGTTGGGAGCATGGGCGCCCCCGGAAGAGCCTCTCGGGGATGATTTCTACACGTTGTTCCACGATATCGCCGGACCGAAGCTCAAGAAGAAGAAGCTCTCGTTCACCTCGTTTCGGCACGGCGGAATCACCGAAGGCGCCGAGGCGGGGTGCACCGAGTTCGAGCTGATGACGCTCAGCGGACACAAGGATCCGAAAACGATCCAGGCCTACGTCAAGCGCACGAAGGCCCTATTCGAGACCGCCCAGAAGAAGCGGCTGGCTCATCGCAGCCGGGTAATCGAATCCTTGCTCAGGCAGGGCATCATCGACGCGAAGATGCTCGACGACAGCGGGGTTCAGGACGTCATCGAGCGGCTGCCCCGGGTTCCTCGGCCGATCGAGCACACCGAAGAGTAGACCTGCAAGAAGCCCGGCCAGGCCGGGCTTCTTTTTTGTTCGACGAGGGCACCCGGTTCTTGTCCCCGGGGTTGAAATGTAACCACACCGTTGCTCCACATGGCAATCCGGTTCGGTCTCGCTATTCGCCGACTCGGTCGGTTTTCTCGAAGACGCCTCGCTCAATCTGCTGATCGCTATCGCCCTCAATTGGTCGCTGCCGCGCTCGGGTGGCCATCGCACTCGCGGCGATTCTGCTCGTTCCGGGACTTGCCACGCTTTGCACCGCCTGGAGCAAGTTCAACGATCCGGTAGCGCCGGCTCCGACCGTGCTTTCCCTCGCGGGTCTGGGGGCGCTCATCGTCAATCTCACATGCGCGTTCTTACTGGCGAGGTACCGCCGCCATGCAGGAAGTCTCATGCAAGCCGCGTTTCTTTCGGCCCGGAACGATGCCCTCGCGAGCGTCGCAATCATCGCGGCAGCGGCCGTGACGGCTTTCATATGGCGGTCGGGTTGGCCGGACCTGTTCGTCGGGCTCGGTATCGCGGTCATGAGCATCGATGCCGCGCGGGCAATATGGGCTGCTGCACGCGAAGAGCACGCCGCCGCTTCGTAGCGGGCTCCCATCCGTCCAACTCGACGGGCGCCCGCGCCCACGTGCCGGACCGTTCCTGTTGGTCGGGTTTCCGGACAAAGCTTGTGTTGGAAGGCGTAGTCTCTCAGCGTCTATTGAGCCGAACCGTCCTTGGTTTTCGGTTTCGTTTTCTTTCCGTGTGCTCGTTGATCGCCTTGACCGCGGCGTCAAGTACGTTGCCCTTGAAATGGAAAGCCGTGAAGCCCGAGACGTTCGCATCGAACGCCGTGAACAAGTCCGGTAGCTCCTTATCGGAGCGAGGTTTGGCTTCCCAAGTCGAATAGACGTTGAAAATCCTCGTTCGGTTCCAGGAGCCGGTCTGCAGAAGAGCGAAGCCGCCACTCTTCTCCAGATCCATTCCGACGGTCAGGGAGAGATCCTCGGGCCTGTCGAAGGCGTTGTACTCCGGCTCTTCCGGGTCTGCACGTTCGTACCATTCGTCCGGCTTGATCTCGGCTTCTATGACCGAATTCAACCCCTGGAAGAAATTGTGAGCGCCCGTCATGGAATAGAACGCGTGGTAGCGTGTCTGGCGCAGTCCGGAGAAGCCCTTCAATTCGGGCCGGCTGCCGAATCTATAGGGCATGTCCATCAAGAGTCGCGTCGCGGCGGCCACATGCGAGGTCGCGGCTTGGCTCCCGATGGCCATCAGCAGGATTGCGGCATCCTTGCTCGTCATGTGAGCCGCGCTCGTCCCGCGACCGCGCACGGAGATCATCTCGGCGGGGCGCAGGCCTTTCATCGTGGTCATGACGATCGCGCGGGGAAGCCGCAGCGCGTCCGAGACGGAGTCGATAAGTCTTCCTGAAGTGCTCAAGAGCGCTGTTCCGTAAAGGGCTTGACGTGGTCGCTGGTTTGGTGGCTCACGATATTCGCTTCAGGCGCACGCCTTCGCCCTTCTTGCCGTCGGCGAGCGCTTCAGGCGCACGCCTTCGCCCTTCTTGCCGTCGGCGAAGATGAACTCGACATCGTGGTCTTCCTCCAGCACTTCCCTGATCTTTCTTTGAACGTCACCGCGACGCGCATCCGTGCGCGCTTCGTCTTCATATCGGATGATCGTTCGTTTCGTCACGCCGACCTCCTTGGCGAGGTCCGCCTGGCTCATGTTGAGCAGGCTCCTGGCCGCCCGGATCATTCGCGCCGATAGAACCTGATCCTCATCGGCGTCCTCAGCGGTCAAAGCTCGAATCCCCCATTTACCCGATATTAACCATACAGAATTTGGATTGTCACCGAAGATGACATTTCGCTTGCGTCCGACGGTTCCTTCTGTCATCTTTAGTGACAGTTTCTCTGGAGCATCGGGACATGACCAAGCGCTACCGGGAATATATTCGAAGCCATCGATGGCTGGCCAGCGCCGCGCGCCTCGGCGAGCTCGCAGCCTCCGGCTTTCGGTGCCGCACCTGCAATGCGGGCCGCAGCGAAGCCGTCCTGCACGTTCACCACCGCACCTACGTCCGGCTGGGAGCGGAACGTCAGGACGACCTCACCACGCTCTGCGTCGAGTGCCATGTCGCCATCACGGACAGCATCCGCCGCCGTCGGTATGCGGGACTGACGATCGTCTACGCCGACGTGAAGCCCGCCATCGACGTCAGCGTGCCGCTGTTCGATCCCAAGCATTCTGGAGTTCTGTCATGAAGGCCGAGACCATCAACATCCGCATCGTCGGAGTGACGCCGATGCTGCACCACGCGGGGCGCCTGGCCGACCCCCTGGATCCTGCCACAATCGAGCTCGCCTCCCTGACCGCCAAGCGCATGAAGACGCGCGCCGACCACGAAGCGATCTCGCGCGCGGAATGGGCGGCAGGGTTGTGGCTCGACCAGGGCAGGCCTTGCATCCCGGGCGAAGCAATCGAAGCCGCCATCGTTGCCGCAGCGCGCTCGAGGAAGAAGGGCAAGACGGCGAGGGCGGGCTTTCAGGTCGCGGATCCGGCCGTCCTGAAATATGACGGGCCTTCCGATCTCGACGAGCTCTCGGAGCGCCCCGAGTTTCGGCTCCGTCGCGTGGTCCGCGTGAACACCGCGCGTACCATGCGGACCCGGCCCCGCTTTCCGAACTGGAGCGCCGACATCACCGCAACCTTCCTGCCGGGACTCCTGAATCGCGACGAGCTGATGGACTTCTTCAAGATCGCCGGCGCGCTCGAGGGCCTGGGCGATTGGCGGCCGAAGTACGGCAGGTTCACCGTGCTCGCCCGCTAAGACGAGATCCCGTGCCGGGGCGTGGTCCGGCGAGGCATGCCACCGCCCGGCGTGGCGAGACAAGGCGAGAGCTCCGAAGGGAGCTTCTCTTTCCAAAATTTTCAATCGCATCCCGAGGGATGCAGACGCGCGCATCTCGCGCGAACAGGAGAGCTTTGCCATGAACAAGCATTCGAACTTCGACGGTTTAGCCAGGCCGCCGGCTTGCGCCATCCGCGCTCACGATCCGGACGACGCTCCGCTTCAGGCATGGCGCACGCTGCCGGCGCGCGCGTTCGACGCCGCCAAGCGGCGCGCCGTGGCCGCCTCGGTCGCCACGATCTCCTCCACCTGGGAGGATTGGCGCAAAGCAGTCGGAAGCGATGCACCGGCCGCCATCAAACTGGCGCTGAGCCTCAACCCCCGGAAGAAGATCTCGTTGCGCGTTGACCTGGTCATGACGGTGCTCTTGAGGTGCGCGCTCGAGGGCAACGCGGCCGCCGCGTTGGTGCTGTCGCACCTCCTGCGCCGGATGCGGATCGACCCGAGCGTCAGGCACCAGCTTTCCACCAGTTGGCTCGCCTACAACCTCACGTCCATCGCCCCGCTGCGCGGCCGCTTCTCCCTCGATGCCTTTGGTGGTGTCCGCCCCGGCGAGAAGGGCTGATCGATATGCGCATCCAGATCTTCAGCGATCTGCATACCGACGTCGCATCCATCAAGGCCATCACGGTCCGTCAAGACGTGGACGTGGTGTGCGTGGCGGGCGATGTCGCCCAAGGCGCGGACAACGCCTTCGAGGTTTTGCGCCGGATCGTGCCGGCGTCGGTGCCGATCGCGTTCGTCATGGGTAACCACGAATTCTACGGTCGCTTCCATGGCGAGGAACTCGCCGCGGCAAGGACGCTGGCGCCGAGCTACGGCATCACGCTCGTCGAAAACGACGTCACGACGATGATCGGCAACGTCCGCTTCTGCGGCGGCACGATGTGGACGAACTACAGGCTGTTCGGCGACCACAACGCGGCGGCCGCGATGAACGCCTCGCGTTACGGGATAAATGATCACCGCCGCATCGGCTGGAGCAAGCAGCCTTGGGAGAGGTTCCGGCCGCAGGAAGCGCTGGTCCTGCACGAACGGACGCGCAGGTTCATCGCGGACGTGCTCGCGACCCCGCATCACGGACCCACCGTGGTGCTGACCCATCACGCTCCTCACTACCGCTCGGTCCCGGAGCGCTACGCGAGCGATATCCTGTCGGCCGCCTTCGCTTCCGACCTGAGCGACATGATGTGGGCTGCCGCCGGCAGCGCGCCCGATCTCCGGGATTCGTCCCGCGCCGCTCGAATTTGGATTCATGGGCACATCCACTCCTCATCCGACTACGTGGTCGGCGCCACGCGCGTGATCGCGAATCCGCATGGGTACGGCGGCGAGAACCCCGCCTTCGATCCCTGCATGGTGGTGGAGCTCGGCTAATGACCGAAGGAATTTGTCGCGCGCCGCGTTGCGCCGGCAAGCCGCCGGTGCACGAACGGTCGCAGCCGCCACCAATGGCGCGCCGTGACCGACGGCGCGCCGCGATCCACCCCGAATCGTTGCACGCCGTCCTTCACCGCGAACGCCGAGACCGACATGCTGACCGACATCTTTCCCTTCCTCGCTCCGCGACATCAGGAGCGCTCGCTGCCCGAACGCCTCCGCCAACTCGCGGACGACGTCGGCGCCATCCGCGACGGCGCCGCTCCGTCGCCCGACCAGATCGATCGCGCGCCGCTGTTGAGCAACTGGGGGATCGTAGTGACGCCGCTCGGCGTCCGGCTGGTCGGGTTCGTCTCGGGGCATCCCCGGCTCGGCAAATGCACCGTGATGACCTCCCAGCTATGGGCCGCGGATCCCGCCGGCGCCTGGGTGCGAACTCTTTCCAGGTTCTACAGGCTGGGCGAGCCGGCCGTCGAGACCGCCGAGGACGGCCCGCGCCATGTGTGAGTCCACCATCGACGCCACCATCCGGAGCGGAAACGCGAGCCCGGTCGCCACCGGGATGGGTCCTCTCGAACTCGCCGTGTACAAGGCCGGCTGGATGGTTTCGCGGCGATATCTCCGCCATGTCGCCGACGTGGCGATGCAGCGGGAGCTCGAGGCCGCGGCCAAGACGGCGCAGGACGAGATACTCAAGACCGCGGGCAGAAGGTTCGACCGCGCCGCCGCCGATCAGGCGGCGCACAAGCCCAAGAGCGGATTTGCCGCTCTGCGCCGCGCCGTCCGCGACTTGGACGAGGACGACGACGAGGCGCGCGACATCGACGCGCCGACGCCGGGCCGGATCGCCGCGCGCCTCCTGCTCGCACGCCTGTTCGACGCCGCGCCTGGTTCGATAGAATCGCTTCGCACCGGCTCGCCGGTCATCACCGTCGACGTGCCGGACGCGGCGATGTTCAGCCGCGTGTCGCATCAATGGAGGAGCGCCTTGGCGCTCGAGTCGCTCGCCTCGCTCGACCTCGCCCAAATCTCCGACCGCGCGAAGCGCGAAGACTACGACCTCATCTATCTGGCGACGGCCGACACTCTTTCCGCGAAGGAGGCGCCGGCTGCGGAAGCCCGCGCATTCAACGCGATCCAACTCGCGCTGCCGGTGCTGGCGTTCAGCCCCCGTGCCCGCACGCACCTGGCGAAGGCGCTGCTCGACGCGGCGAGCCACTCGCTCGCGCTGCCGGCGATCGATGCCACCGTGATCGCGCGCGTGATCAGGATCGTCACCGGCAGGCCGTTCCGGTCGGTGCTTCCGCAGCGCGTCGTGGCCGACACCGGCATCCACGAACTGATCCTCTCGGTCCGGTTCGACCGCTCTCCGGAGGAATGCGTCGCGCACCTCGTCCGGCTCGCCGAGGCCAAGGATTCGCGGCGCGGCTCCAGGGACCTGAGCCTCGACGAACTGCACGGCATCGACGAGGGCGTCGCCTGGGCGAGGTCCACCCTCCGCGATATCGAAGCCTGGAGGCGCGGCGAGATCGCCTGGGACGCGGTCGATGCCGGCGTGGTGCTCAACGGTCCTCCCGGCACCGGCAAGACAACGTTCGCGAAGGTGTTCGCCGCGGAAAGCGGGCTTCCCCTAATCTCGGCGACGCTGGCGAAATGGCAGGGGAGCGGTGAGGGGCATCTGGGCCATCTGCTGCGGGCGATGCGCAGGGATTTCGACGAGGCGAGAAGCAAGTCCCCCGCCATCATGTTCGTAGACGAACTGGATTCGTTTCCGAACCGGTCGGGCGTGCTGCATTCGCACCGCGACTACGTGGTGGAGGTGGTCAACGGCTTCATCGAATCCTTGGACGGCGTCGCCGGGCGCCAGGGCCTGATCTTCATCGGCGCCACCAACGACGTGTCGCGCTGCGACCCCGCGATCGTGCGGGCGGGGCGACTCAACCGCATCATCCAGGTGAGGCTTCCGGGAGCGGACGACCTCGAAAAGATGATGCGGGTCAGGCTGCGCGGCCGGCTCGCGGACCAACCGATCGACAAGGTCGCGCTCCTGGCGGTCGGATCGTCGGGCGCGGACGTCGAGCGCATCGTCAAGGACGCCGCCCGCGCCGCTCGGCACGCGGCACGACAATTGACCGTTGACGACCTCCGCCGCGCCGTGACCGGAGTAGACGACATTCGGGACGACATTCTCGACCGCGTCTCTGTGCACGAAGCCGGACACATCGTCGTCCACGTCGTCAACAACGGGCCCGACGACGTCCGCGCCGTCATCGGAGGGACCATGGAAAAGGCCGGGTACGTGGCTTGGCAGGCGTCGGCCGGATCTGCCGGCACGGCCGAGGAATGTCGCCGCACGCTGCAGGCTCTGTTGGCCGGTCGCGCGGCCGAAGAGATCGAACTCGGTGCCGGCGGCAACGGTGCCGGCGGCTCCCCTCACTCGGACCTCGCCCAAGCAACCAGACTGGCCGCGGCGATGGTGGGGTCTTACGGTCACAGCGGGCCTCACCCCTTGCTGTACGTCGGCGACCACCGCCGGAGCGACGAGATTCTCGATCACGCCTACCTGAGGACCGCGGCGCATGAGGAGCTTTCGGCAGCCCACGCCGAAGCCAGGCGGATACTGCAGGAACACCGGCCCGCCCTGCGCGAAGTCGCGCGGCGGTTGCGAATCCATCGCCGCATCGACGGCAACGAGGTGGCCGCGATCCTGGAGAAATTCGCGCGGTCGCACGCATCGCCGGAGCCGGCGCGTCCGGGCGGCTCGGAGCAAATACGGCCCGCATGAGCACCGACGATACCACGGACCGTCATGACGTATCCCCGGCCGAGAAGAAGGCGCGGGGGCCGATCAACTTTGCGCGGCAGCCGCGCAGGCCAGCTCCGGCACCGGAGCCGGCGTTCGCGGTGCCGGTGTCGCCGGCGAAGCGGCCGGTCCAGTACCTGCAGGCGGCGCAGCGCAAGTCGTTGGTGCACGTCGTCAATCGCGAAGCCCGGTTTCCTCCGGGAGGATCGTGGCCGATCGAGATGCGGGCGGACACCGTGGCGGCCTATCTCGACTTCGGCACCACGCGCGAACTTTGCAAGGCGATCGGCCGCGGAGAAGCCCCGGCGCCCAACGCCACGCGCGGCGCCGGCAAGGAGATCGAGTTGGTCTGGTACTGTCGCGCGGTGGAGGATTTCGTCGCGCGCCGGAATCTGTTCGCCACTGCGCCGACGCGGTCCCGACAGTAGCGTCCAATTCGCGTCCGCCGCCACGTGTGCAAGTACGAGCGCATCCTTGTTGGCGACGGGCGTTGGCCGGACATAGACGCAATATGCGGGATGCCGGCTCAGACCGGACCGGCGTCCCAGCGCGTGAGTCGGACGAAATCATGAAAGTCGCAGGTGGGCGCGGGACAGACGACGCTGGGATGCACGGTGCCGTCGGTATCGATCGAGTGGCCCTTCAGAATTATGCCATGCCCGTTCGGGCAGGCGAACTCGGCCTTGAAGCGCCTGACCGTCGCCGGATGACAGGGCTGGATCCATGGCGACCGCCGATACCGGTGCGCAGGTTCGAGCCGCGACGCGACGGCTGCGAGTTCTGCGGCGATCCGGAGTTGAAAGCGGTCTCGCCTCGGTGTGGGACCTTCCGTCCGTCACCTGACCGGCTTGGGCGACGGCAGTCGGGCCGTCATGCGCCGTTGATCGTTTTCTCCAACTCGGCGATCCGCTTCAGGATGTCGTCGAAGCTCGGCGGCGGATCGTCGAACATCATCGGCACCATCTTTCGGTAGTCGGCGCGCAGATCGGCGATCCGGCGGGGATGTGGCGAGAGCCGCAGAGTGCCGGCGCGGGCGGTGTCGTAACTCGCCCATCCCGAGCGGAAGAACAGCGACTTGTGGTCGGCGACCTGCTTCAGCAGATCGGTATCCTTCATCCCCTTCTTGCCCTCGTCGGTGTCAGCCAGCGTCGCGAGGTCGTAGTAGTGCCGGGAGAAATATTGCGGCGTCGCGGATTCGAGGTCGCGGTGATGTTCGGCGTGAAGCGCCGTCGCCTTCTCCCAAAAGGTGCGCCGCAGCGCCAGAACGTCGACCGAACAACCCGGTGCTTCGAAGAAGTCCGGAAACTCCTGCGCGGCATACGATACGATTTCCCGCTTTTCGGTCGGCCAGGGATCGCCGCGCGCGCCGAACTCCAGCGTGACCCTGCTGCTCATGTACGCGAACCCGGCATAGTCGTTCTCGGGCAGGCTGACCGGATACTCGAAGATCAGGTTCTGCGGTTCGCCCGGATCGATTTTCAGGCTCCAGTCGGCCTCCGCCGCGGGACCCAGTTCGCGCTCGATGGCCGCGCTCAGGCGCGGCAGCACGACGGTCTCGATGTGCTTTGCGACGGCGGCGACGAGATCGTGGATCAGTTTATCGGCCTTCTTCCGCGAAGGTGCGGCTTCCGGATCGCGGTCGCCTCCGTAACCGAGATCGGCGCGGTCGAAGGATAGATCGATGTCTTCCGAGAACCTGCGGATCGCGTCGTAGCCCTTCGAGAGCGACGTGCCGCCCTTGAAGACGAGTCCCGGCGAATCCTCGCCCTGGATGCCGAAGAGCCGCTTCAGCGTCCAGCAGACCCAGAAATCCTTTTCGATGATGGCGTCGGCCAGGCCGCGGGCCGCGCCCGCCTGGTTGAACAGGGCGGCGCGGTCCGCCGCCGGCATCAGGGCGACCTTGTCCATGGCGTCAGCCCGAGGCCTGCCGTACGATCCGATCCAACGCGGGGCGCATCCAGGCCGGCGCCTGCTTCATGCCGTTGGCCAACGCGCGCCGGTCCGAGTCCTTCAGACGCGGAGCCGCGGCGTCGACGACGGCCGAAGCAGAGTCGGGTCCCAAATGGCGCAGGGCCTGAACGACAGTGCCTGCCATGCTGCCCGGCGCGACGAGATGCTTGGGCGAAGCATGGCGGATGTCCACGGTCCGCTTGCCAAGCACGACGCGTCGAGAAGGACCGTCCGTCAGATACACGCTGCGTGCCGGCACCTGCGTGGACAATCCGAGTGCGTTGGCCGCCTGAGCGCCGGCCATCTGCAAGTTGGAGCCGGTCTCGCGCGCGAAGGCCTTGGCGACGACGTCGGGAGCAGGCGCCAAGGCTCCCAACCGCGCGTGGACACGGGGGTAGTCATAGAGACCGTGAGCAAGACGGCGAAGCCGCTTGTCCTTGCACAGACGCGACAGAGCCTGGTCCACTGCAGCGCGGCTTCCCAAGCCCACGAAATCGGAAGGCGTGAAGACGCTGCCCGGGCCCCGGGCCCGGACCTGCCGCAAAATCCTGTCCGCTATCGAATTCATGTCTCGCTCCTCTTCCGTCAGAAAATAGTACAAGTTTTTCTGACACGCAAGCCTCATCGTTATGCCAACAAGCCTTTCTCTTTCAACAACATAGATAACAGTTCCTGTCCGGCTTGGTTCCAGACCAAAAGATTTTCCGCCGGCAGTACTTGACCTGCACGATAGTAAGATTATCTTACCATGCGTCAGACAGGAGCACGTTTATGGAACCCAAAGACCTCGTCGATGCGCTGATCGCCATCATCGGCCAGATTCAGACCGACAGCGAACTCGAATGTCCCCCGCTCACGGGCGCGACCAAGCCCGTGGGCACCGTTCCGGAGTTCGACAGCAAGATCTGGCCCGTCGCGACGACGATCCTGGCGACCGAGATCAACATCCCGATTCCGGACGACGTCAATATCTTCATCGACGAGACGACGAAGGCACCGCGTTCGATCGAGGAAATCGCGGTGTTCGTGTGCGAGCTCCAGAAGAAGCAGGGCAAGAAGCAAGCAGCAGCATGACCGATCAGGATTCAGTCACACGCAGCCAGATCGCCGAACGTCTCAAGGAGGCGCGGAAGCTTGCTGGACTCTCGCAGGGGCACGTCGCCCGGATGCTCGGATTGCACCGGCCTTCGGTTTCCGAGATCGAGGCGGGCAACCGGCGGGTCTCCGCCGACGAACTCGCAAAGTTGGCCGCCCTCTACGACGTGAGCGTCGCCTGGCTGCTGCGGGAAGTGCCCGATTCCGTCGACGCGGAAGACCCGCGCCTCGAACTTGCCGCCCGCGAACTCTCCAAGCTCAAACCGGAAGACCTGCAGCGGCTGCTCAATCTGCTCGCGGTGATGCGGAACGACAAGGACGAGGGGAGCGGCGGTTGATGACTGCGATGCGGACGAACAAGCCGAGCCTGGATCGCCGCTCGTTGGCAACCCAAGCGATGCAGACCGCGGTGGCCACGCGGGCTGAAGCGGGGGTCGGCCAGGCAGGGCCGATCTGCATCTACGCTGTCTGCGAGACGCTCGGCGTGAACGTGCGCTTCAACAACATCAATATGGAAGGGATGTACCAGCGCGGCGCGCAGCCGCGCATCCATCTGTCCGCGCGGCGCCCGCTGCCGCGGCGGGCGTTCAATTGCGCTCATGAACTCGGTCACCACAAGTTCCGCCACGGCACCTCCATCGACGAACTCCGCGAGGATGCGAAGTCGAACCCCTGGGAGGACCCCAAGGAATTTCTCGCCGACACGTTCGCGGGTTTCGTGCTGATGCCGACGATCGGCTTGCGACGCGCCTTCAAGGCACGCGGCTGGACGCCGGCGACGGCGACGCCGGCGCAGATGTTCACCATCGCCTGCGAATTCGGCGTCGGCTACAACACGCTCCTGACGCACCTCTCCGGCGGCATGAACATGCTGCCGTACGGGCGGGCAAAGATCTTGAAGCGAACGAAGCCCAGCGCGATACGCGCCGAGCTTCTCGGCGCGCTCACCCCGGAGCCGCTCCTCGTCGCCGATCTTCATCGCGTTTCGCCGACGCTCGATACCGAGGTCGACTCGCTGCTGCTGCTTCCAGAGGGTACCCAGGCGGGCGGCGGCGCGCTCGTCCACGAACGCGACCTCGAGACCGGCCGCCTCTTCCGCGCCGTGCGCTCCGGCATCGTCCGGGCGACCGCCGGCGATTGGGCGGCGTTCGTTCGCGTCGCACCCGAAGCCTATGTGGGACTGGCCCGATACCGACACTTGGAGGATGATTCCGATGAGTAAGTCCAATTCGCACGCCGACGAACCGACGATCATCGCCGACACCAACCTTTCCCGGGCATGGGCGCGTCTCTTCCTCCGGATCTTCGACAGCCGTCGGACGGAGCTCTCGCCGCTGACCTTGAGCCTCACCGGCTTCGACACCGACGGCGGCATCGCGGAGATCGCAGGCGTCCGCGAATCCCTCGACCGCACGCTCAAGCTCAAGCGCAAGTTTTCCGTCGAAACCGTCGCGTTCACGATCTTTCCCGACAGGCTGTGGAAGATCGCCCGCGGCGACCGAAAGCGCCTCTTTTCGCTGTATGCCGGAGCCTTTCCGCGCTACGTCGCGATGAACCGCGCGGCCAACGGACGGGGACTTTATTTCGAGCGCATGACCAATTTCAGCAAGGCGGTCCCCTGCGACGGCAACCAATTGGAATTCATCCTTTCCAGCTACAATGAACGAGCGGGTGTCCGCGATACGATGCTGCAGGTGGCCATCTTCGACCCCGCCCGCGATCACATCAAGATGGCGCGGGTCGGCTTTCCGTGCCTGCAGCACCTCTCCTTCGTGCCCACCAAGGAGGGCCTTGCGGTCAACGCCTTCTATGCAACGCAGTACGTGTTCGACAAGGCCTACGGCAACTACCTGGGCCTCGCCCGACTCGGCGCCTTCATGGCACATGAACTCAATCTTCCGCTGGCGCGGCTCAACGTTACGGTGGGCGTCGCCAACCTCGACGGCGTCAAGAAATCCGACGCCTCGCTGGCGCCCCTGATCGCCGCGGCACGCGCCGCCGTCGCGCCTGCGGCTCCGCCGAAGGCTCCGCGGCCGGGCGTGACCGCGAGGGGAGCTTCGGCTTGAAGGAGAAGGCGCGTAAACCCCCTGCGGGAAAACCGCGCGGCGGTACGGCGAAACCGAAAGTCTCGGCATCGGTGAGCAAATCGGTTCCGGCGTCGCCGCTTATTTTCTCCCACCTGGCCCCGGCGAAGGTCTCGGAAGTCTATGAGAGCTATTGGCGCTTCGCCACGGAACGACAGGCGGTATTCTTTCGCAGAGCCCGAGCTGAGGCGAGCCCCTGGACGCAGGATGCCGTGATCTCGACCTACAAGTTCACAAACGCCTACAGAGCCTCCGACCGTGTAAGTCAGTACCTGATCCGGAACGTCATCTACCGCGAAGATCTGCCGAAAACCCCTCCGGAGGTGTTCTTCCGGATCCTGCTGTTCAAGCTGTTCAACAAGATCGAAACCTGGGAACTTCTGGAAAACGCGCTCGGTCCGATCACCTTCGAGAGCTATCGCTTCGATCGCTTCGACGAGGTCCTGGCCCGCGCGAAGGCCGCAGGCAAACGGATCTATTCCGCCGCATACATCATGCCGCCGGGTAGCGCCGCGTTCGGCCGACCTGCCAAGCACCAGAATAATCTGCTAATGCTCGAGCGGATGATGGCCGATCGCCTTCCCGATCGCCTCGCGCAGGCTCGTTCGATGCAGGACGGTTTCGAGAGATTGCGGTCGTATCCGACGATCGGCGACTTCCTGGCCTATCAGTTCGTGATCGACGTCAACTACAGCGAGATCACCAACTTCAGCGAAATGGATTTCGTCGTCCCCGGCCCGGGTGCCCGCGACGGCTTGCGCAAGTGCTTCGTCGATCCTGGAGGACTGAACGAGCCCGAGCTCATCCGCATGATGGCCGATCTTCAGGAGCAGGAGTTCGAGCGCTACGGACTCGATTTCGAACCCTTGTGGGGCCGTCGGCTTCAACTGATCGATTGCCAGAACCTTTTCTGCGAGGTCGACAAGTATGCGCGCGTCGTTCACCCGCACGTCGTCGGCAAGACAGGCCGGACCCGGATCAAGCAGAAATTCCAGCCGATTTCGACGCGGGTCGATCCGTTCTATCCGCCCAAATGGAAGATCAACGACAAGATCCAGACGACCGCATCGAAACTTCGGGCGACCGGATAGCGAACAGGAGCGTAGCATGGACTTCGAGACCTATCAGAAGGAAGCCCTGCGTACTGACCGCGTGCCGGCACACGGCAATGATGACGTGGCCTCCCTTATCGTGCCGATGCTGGGGCTCGCCGGCGAGACCGGACAACTGCTGAGCGAATACAAGAAGCACCTGCGCGACGGCGAAGCCCATCGGCTCTTCAAGGAGCGCGTTTCCGAAGAGCTCGGCGACCTCATGTGGTACATCGCGAACGTCGCCAGCAAGTTTGGGCTCGCGTTGGATGACGTGGCCGTCGCCAACCTCGAGAAGACCCGCAACCGCTTCCTGTCCGACAACGTCGTGCCGGACAGTTTCGATACCGATCTTCCGGACGCCGAACGACTGCCGCGCAGGTTTGAGGTCCAGCTCATTGACAGAGACGGCGCCGAACGACAAAGCGTCCGCGTGATCATCGACGGAGAGCCCTTCGGGGCCGAACTGACGGACAACGCATACGATCCCGACGGCTACCGCTTCCACGACGTTTTCCATCTCGCGTATGCGGCCGTGCTCGCATGGTCGCCGGTGACGCGGTCGTTGATCCGCCGAAAGCGAAAAAGCAGGCCGCTGCTCGACGAAGTCGAGGACGGCGGTCGGGCGGCGGCGATCGAGGAGGGCATCGCCGCGCTGGCGTTCGACTATGCCCGCCGGCACCGGATGCTGGCGGGCGTGGCACGGCTGGATTTTCAGCTTCTACGGACGGTCAAGGACATGACCTCGCACCTGGAAGTCAACCGGCGCACCACCGGCGAGTGGGAGCAGGCGATCCTTTTGGGCTTCGAGGTCTGGCGCGCCGTGCACGCCGCCGGCGGCGGACGGATCGCGGTCGACCTCGACGCGCGCCGCATCGCCTATCTGGGACCGGCCGGGGTTACCGCGGCGTGAGCCGCGTCGCCGAGCGCGATGGCACTGGCGATGGCCATGCCGCCGGCGTGGCTGATGCTCAACCGCCAGCCGGTGACGCCGAGACCTTGCGCGGCCAGGGCGGCCCCGCCGCACAAAACGACCTCCGGAGGCCCGCCCGGTTTGCGGCGAACGACGACATCCTTGAACGCGACGCCGGCGCCGAAACCCGTGCCGAGAGCCTTCAGCACCGCCTCCTTGGCGGCGAACCTGCCGGCAAGCCGTTCGATCCGGTCGGGACCCTCGCTGATCTCCGCGAGCTCGTCGGCGGTGAAACAGCGCGAAACGAGCGGATCGCGAGGGTCTTCGATCCATCGGCGCAGCGCGGCGACTTCGACCAGATCAATTCCGTGTCCGATCACGTTCATCCTTCACGGTCCCTTCGGGTCGCCATCGTCGTTGACGGCGCCACCCAGGGCGGCGCGACGAGACAATAACCATAAAATGCAGCGGGGAAATCGGCCATGATGACGGGATCATTCTGGAGCGGCGAAACGCTGACCGAGCGCCTGGCCGGTCTGATCGAGCCATTCTCGCCCGAACGGATCGATTGCGCGGCGTATACCCTCGCGGTGGGGCCCGAGGTGTACGTCTCCCCGAACGATCAGACCGTCGATCCGACCACGGTCACCGTGCGCAAGCTTGCCGACGGCGAAGCTTTCACCATCCCTCCGGGACAGTTCGCATTCCTTTTGACGGAGGAGGTCGTGTCGGTACCGGCGGACGCGATCGCCTTCATCTCGATCCGGGCCAGGACGAAGTTCAAGGGTCTGGTGAACGTGTCCGGATTTCACGTCGATCCCGGCTACCGCGGCCAGTTGACGTTCGCGGTCTTCAACGCAGGCCCGGTCCCGATCCACATCAGGCGCGGCCAGCCGACCTTTCTCATCTGGTACGCCCGCCTCGATCGCGAGACCGCCTTCAAGAAGGATGGCCAGGTCCACAAGGGCATCGATATCGACGCCGTGACCTCGGTCGCCGGCGAGCTCCAATCCTTTGCCGGCCTGTCGAAGAAACTGAAGGATCAGGACAAGTCGCTGGGCGACCGGATTCATGCGATCGAGCGCGAGCAGACCTACTACCGCGGCATCGGCGCGCTCGTCCTGGCGATTGCGGTGGCCTTCAGCGTGAACTGGGTGAAGGACACCTTCGCCGCCAAGCCGCAGCGCGACCTCCCCGCAGCGGGCTCGGCATCGGCGCCGCCCAAGGGACCGTAGCCGGAGGCGGGCCCCGCCCGCCGGCGGGGACCGTTTGGACGCGTTCCATAGCATGGGTGCAACCTTCGCCGAAGCCCAGTAATCAGCTTAAGCTATTGATTTCGCTTACGTGGAAACATGTTCGGCTAATTGGTTGATGCCGGCGATTCCGGCGGCGTCGCAAGGCCGCTTCTCCGGGGCGCGACCGTCCATTGACCTCACGTCGGCCAGCGAAGTGCGCGCCGCCGCGTGCTCGCTGAACGAATAGCGATGGCCGACCAGAACCGTTGGCGCCTTGCCGTGAATGGGGTACACAACGGTGGTACACGGCTTCCACCGGCCGTCGCGAGAAGTCCTTGTTTTAGCAGAATTTTCGAGTGGCTTGGGTTTATGGGTGAGAGTCCCACTCTCTCCGCCACCGATTTTCAGTAGCGAAAAAGTCCTTCAAAATCAGACTCTTCTCGAACCGCCGGAAAATGACGGTGTAGCACTCTCCCCAAGCTACCACTTGGGACCGGCGGTCTCGACTCAAAACTCTGCAGCCTTTCATTCCCCCAAAGCCGAGGTTTGGCGGGTGCTGAGGCACTGGCGAGCCGAAGTCGCAGATCCGCTATCGGCAGGCCTCGACGAGAGATCTGGCCAAATCCACCATGCTAAGCGGCTCAAAGACACGGCTGATCGTCACGACCGCCCGTTCCGGCTTCGTGAGGTTGTCGGCGTGAACTGTGCATTCGACGGCGCCTTGGGCCTCGTCGTCGTTTACGAAGAGAACCTCGAATTCAAATGTCTTCTCAGCTGTTCGGTGCCGCCAGAGGTCGGCCGTGAGGGCGCCTTTCGTAACCGGCCGGCCCCGCCTCCAATTGTCAAAATAGAACGCCTCGGGGTCATGCGGCTCCGGTCTAGGAACCAGAGGGGTACGTAACGGTTCGATCGCGAACGGCGTAATCGTCGCGAAGGAGTGGGGGTTCGCCAAGGCGTCCAACCTGGACGCTGCCAGCAAGCTCGGATCGATCCACCGCCTAACGAGATCCGAAGCTGTATTGATCGACTGCAGATAGCTCGGATCGGACAACCGATCTAACCCCAGACGCTTGGCGGCGCTCGCGGCGCTCGCGAATTGCTTGTGCACCTCTGTCGCGGACTTGATCGACGCAATATCGAAGCTGCCGGCCAACTTCGGCACGGTGGGTACGGGCGCCTGCGTGCCCGTGACGCTTTGGCCGAATGCGGGAGGTTTCGGTGGGGCCGGAAGGCGAGGCGCAGCCGGTGAGGAGAACTTTGCCGGCGCTTCGGCGCCCGCGTCGTCGTCTTGTGCAAGCGGGCGCATGAGCTCAAGCGGTCCCTTCGCTTCAAACTCCAAACGGACCTGCGACGCCGGTCGAGTGCCTTCGTTTAAGATCGACCAGCGCAGTAAGACTTCGGGTTCGACCTCATCGCCGTTCATGTGCACGCTTTTGAGCACCTTACGGCAGTTCTCGATCCATTGCGGATAGCGCGTGTCGACGTAGTCGGCGATTTCGTCGTTCGAGGGCGCGGAATACTCGGTGTTTTCGACCTCTCCGAAAACCGTCCGCTTCGTCGACGTAGGGGGCGGCGTGAAGTCCGCCTGTCGTGGGTGCTTGCGGCGGAGATCGTCGACGAACTGCTCGATTTGGGCGTCCGACAACGGTTGCGCGACCATGCGCGCGACGCGAACCTTGTTCGCCGTGCCGGCGGTTTCGCAACGTATGACGATCTTCGGTTCTTGCGCGCGATACAGCGACAGATCTTTCTCGAGCTCCCTTACGCGCTTTCCCTCCGGGGATTCCGCCGCCGGCCGCCTCCAATCCTGGCTGATCATAAGAAATGGAAGACCTAGATCGTCGGCGATGCCAGCCGGCCCACCGTCGTCCGTGAACAGCTTTACGTCGTAGCCGACCGCCCCTGCGCTCAAGGTGGAGACGATACCGATCAATCTTTCGTCGGGCTTCCCGTAGTCCAACCGGTCCTTGAGGTCCTGGTCGGGAAGCGCGCTCGCCATCCTGCGCAGGATGACCCTCGGAGCCGACGATCGTATGTCGACCTCCTGTCTTCCGGTGATCAACATCTCGCGGATGCACCCAAAAATTTCGAGGGCGCGAGATCGTGTGCGGCCGGTCGCCTTCTTGTGCTTGTCGATCTCATCGAGGACGGGTTTGGTCAGGATAATGACGACGGTGTCGTAACCCAACTCCTGCCAAGGCAGTTCTTCGAGCGTTTTGAACTCGAAGAACAGATTGGTATCCGCGATTAGATGAATTTCCATCGTCATAACTCTGAAGACCCGACCATATCATATTTGCAGGAGCCAGTCGAACTTCAAGTATTCGCGGATTGGAATCCAGTACCGCTTTCGGCTACACGCCCAGACCTGAAGATTGCCGTCTGTTGGTAAGCCTCGAGACTTGTAGCGGCGCAGTTTTTAAACTGAAGCCTTCAACTGGAGATATGAGTGAATTCACTCAGTCAACAGCCAGACCTATTTGACTTTCCCGATTTCGGAAGAGGTCGAAGCCTTTGTTAGGAGAACCTCGGCCAACCGCCTTTTGGACTGTCATTCCGATTTTCACCCTTGTTTCATCGATGCTTCGGCCCGAGGCTGAATTTTCAGATCGGTAGATTGCCTGGTGTCACCCTATGCAGCCCCGAACGGATGCTGAATTCGCCAGAGCGCAGACCGGCTATAGCGGCTTTGTATCGGCGCACTTTTCTAGCCTGCCGTTTCGATGCCTATAGAAGATCGGCATTACAGCTTGAAGCAGATGCGAAGGTCCTCGATTGGAAACGGTGCAATAGCTTTCGTGAAGGGTTGGCGCCGCGTGCGCCTGATTTGCGAGGGTACGATGGTCGCTGCTATTTCAAGGGAAGATGCGGTTTCGAGCCGTGACTGGCCGCTCGATATCTACAACACACTCAAGAAATTCGAGGTCGGGCAGGTTTGTTATGTTCCCGATGCGGGGCATTCACGGCTGATCACGCTGTCGCACGAGGATGCAGCGATCCAGACCACCGTGCTGACCACGGAAGAAGAGGGCATTGCGCTTTGTGCCGGCGCCTGGCTCGGCGGTGACCGCGCCGTATTGCTGATGCAATCGAGCGGTGTCGGCAATTGTGTCAACATGCTTTCGCTGATGAATTCGTGTCGTCTGCCGCTGCTGACGATTGTGACGATGCGCGGCGAATGGGCGGAGTTCAATCCCTGGCAGATCCCAATGGGCAGGGCGACCCCTGGCGCGTTCAAGCTGATGGGCGTGACGGCGCTTCGCATTTATCATCCGGAAGAAGCCGAGGAAGTGATTTCGGCGGCGGCGAACCTCGCTTTCGATGGCGATCAGCAGGTCGCAGTACTGATCTCGCAACGCATGCTGGGACGAAAGAAGTGGGTGGAGGCAAAGTGATGATCGCAGCGTTTGGAACGATGGACCGCCGTGAAGCGGTCAAGAGCCTTCTGGTCGACAGGAAGAACCTGCTCGTCGTCACCGGGTTGGGATCGCCATCATACGACGTCTTCGCCGACGGCGATCACGATGGCAATTTCTACCTGTGGGGCGCGATGGGGGGCGCCGCCATGGTCGGCCTCGGATTGGCGCTCGCGCAGCCCAAGCGGCCGGTCGTCGTCGTAACCGGCGATGGCGAAGCCTTGATGGGTCTCGGTAGCCTGCTCACGATCGCCGTCAAAAAGCCGTCAAATTTGACGATCGCCGTTCTCGACAACGGTCACTACGGTGAGACCGGCATGCAGCTGAGCCATTCGGGACTAGGCTCGCGTCTGGATGTCATCGCGGAAGGAGCGGGGTTTGCATCCGTTACCCAGATAACGGACCTCAAGGGAATTGCCGATTTCCATCCCCGCCTGCATGAGATCGGGAGCGGGCCGCGCTTTGCCCGGATCAAGATTGCACCCGGCAATCCGGACCGCTCGCTGCCGCCGAGGGATGGCACGTTTGTCAAGAACCGGATCCGACAGCACCTCGGTTTCGCCTTGTCCTGATCAGGGTCCTGATTCGGCGGCCGTCGACATCCGGATATTCCAAAGCCCTTCCGCAGCGACGCTCTCGATTTCCTTGCGGATGAGAGCGGAGATCGTCGTCGTCGCGACGGACGCTCGCCGGTCCGCAGGAGAGGCGAGGATCAGCTCGCGCGTGATGGCAGGCTTAGCGATCGGGACAGCCTCAAGTCTGCCCTCCGTGACTTCGGTGCGGACTGCGGAGGGCGGCAGCAAGGTGAAGCCGATTCCTTCCTCGACAAAGCTGGTGAGAACCCGAAACGAATCCGCTTCCATCACGACCTTGAGGGGCAAGTTCTTACGGGCGGCAGCGCGTTCGATCAGTGCACGCAACCCGTGGGAGTGGCTCGGAAGCACGAGTTTTTGTTCGGCAAGCCAACCGATATCGACTTCTCCAAGTTCCTTCAATCCGCTGCCGCGTGGGCCGACGGCGACAACATCGTCTCTGCCGAGCGTTTCCACCGTGAGATGAAGGTCGACGGACCGACCGTATATAATGGCAAGGTCCATTTCGCCGCGATGAAGCCATTCAACGAGATGGCCACCGTAGCTCTCGACGATCAGGAGTGAAATGTCAGGCAATGCTTCGATGACGCGGCGGGCGAAACGCGCCGAGAGCACGCAGCTGACTGTCGGAACCAGACCCAGCACGACCTGTCCGGATGGCGTACCTCCGGCGGATTGCAGGTCGTCACGCACCTGTTCGATCTGACGGACGAGCCCTGTCGTCCGGTCGAGCAATAACTGGCCCGCGCTTGTGAGCACCATGCCACGGCCGTTGCGGGTGAACAGCTCGACCCTTAGTTCGTGCTCAAGCAGCTTGATCTGTCGGCTAAGGGCGGGCTGCGCGATGCGGAGCCTGTCCGAGGCTTTGCTAAGGCTCCCCAGCTCCGCGACCGACCGAAATGTGCGAAGTTGACGAAGATCCATGCTACTGCCTTGCAGATCGGGTAAGTCTGCGGCCACTGTTATAACATTTTGGGTGCGGCGACCATGAGTCAACGGCCTCCTGGTGGCAAGTTGAAAAGATCTGCCCCACGTCACGAGGTTGCCCAGTTCTTCGACCTTTCGAACACCAGCTTGACGGCTTCCTGGACGCGCCGATCCGGATTCTTTCTCATAACGGTCGCCGGCCTTCACGAAGCCGACGG
This sequence comes from Bradyrhizobium sp., assembly GCA_028290165.1. The sequence goes on from JAQGKJ010000542.1 coordinate 22,623, forward strand.
GCGCCGCCACAACTCGCCCCGGCGCGCCTTCTCGTAGCGGGCTGAGAGCGAGCGATGGCGCAACAGATCCAGTCGCGATGCTCTCTGTCGCGATCTCGAAGTGGCGCGCTATGCCCTGGACCGGGCGTTCCTAAGGTTCAGCCACGGCTCGATCCCACCGTCTCGAATGAGGCACATCTGCGCCGGAATCTAATTTCTTATGCTGCTTACGACAATTCCGTCAGTTGCACGAGGATTCGCCGATTTTTCGACCGTTTCAACAGATTGGAATCATTCGTTCACACCCGATCCTCGGTGGGCTCACCGTCATTACGTCCGGGTTTGAGTTTTCGGCACACCCAGGTTGAGATTGCGCTCGATGCATCGAGATCAATGACGAGGGCCAATGTCGCCACCTCGGCGATCGGATCGCCCATCCGTGCCGGAACGTCATATCCGGGCCCTCATGCGAAATCGTCCGCCTGTTTCGCCTGGAAAGCTGTTTTAATCGTCTTGCATGCTGCCGAACGCACATTGCATCCGGAGCTGTCCCTTGCGATGATGGAGGCCTTGGCCAACGTGAATGGGAATTTCCCATCCGGGCTGATCGCGGCGACGCTGCACGCACTGGCTTCGTCGGTAAACGACGCTTATGATGAGGTTCTCTCCGAACCGAGGGTGATGTCGAGATGGAGTTCCGCACCCTCGAGGTGTTCCGCGCCGTGGCGACGCTGAGGAGCTTCGCGCGCGCGGCCGAGGCGCTGCGCATGACGCAGTCGGCCGTGTCCCAGAGGATCCTGAACCTCGAGGGGGAGATCGGTGACCGCCTGCTCGATCGCACGTTGAAGGGCGCCGCACTGACGCCCAAGGGCCACCTCATGCTGAGCTATGCTGAGCGGCTGCTCGCTCAGCGCGACGAGCTGATCGAGGCAATGGCCGAAGCACGCACCGTCCGCCGCATGATCCGCCTTGGTGTTTCCGAAACGATCGCTCAGACATGGCTTCCCACCTTCATAGGTGCGGTGAGCGAGAAATATCCGCTGATCACTTTCGAGATCGACGTGGATGTCACCCCCAACCTGCGCGCGCGGCTACTCACACAGGAGATTGACCTCGTCTTCCTCCTCGGCAAGGTGATCGAGCCCGGCATCGATAATGTGGAATTGTGTTCCTATCCGCTGTGCTTCGCGGCGAGCACCAAGCTGAAATTCGAGCGGACGCCGGTTTCCGCCGAGCAGATGTCCCGCCATCCGCTGATCACCTTCCCGCGTAGCACCCCCATCTACTCCGCCTTGCAGCAGGTGTTCCAGGAGAGCGCCATCCGGCTGCCTCAGATCCACTGCAGCTCGTCCGTCTCCACCATCATCAAGATGACGCTCGACAATAGAGGCATCAGCGTGCTCGCGCCGTTCCTCATCGAGGCCGAGCTGCAGGCCGGGAAGCTCACCATCCTCGACACCACCATCAGCCTACCCATGCTCGACTATTCCGCGAGCTATCGCGTCGCTCCCGGAATGCAGATGGTCGCCACCATTGGCCGCATGGCGAACATGGTGGCTACAGATTATGCACAGAGCCATAAGCTCGGTCGATAGGGTCGGTTACTGATTAAGATTGGACTTCCTCTTCGTTTCATCCGAACCTCGAATGCGTTGGCCGGGCAGCATCCGGCCAAGAGCAGCTAGGTACAACACCTCGACGCAACGCAATCCGTTCGCCGCGCGCAACAATTGCGGTTCGAGACGTTCGGCACGACGAAGAAAGTTCGAAAAATGCACGATGAAGTCTTCGATCCATTCGAACTCGAGCTATTCCGGAACGCCTTGCTGTCGGTTGCCGACGAGATGGCGTTGACGGTCCAGCGCACCACCTATTCTGCTGTACTGCGCGACAACCTCGACTATTCGACCGGCTTCTTCGATGCCACGGGCCGAATGATCGCGCAGGGCTTTTCGCTGCCGGCCCATCTTGGCTCCATGCCGACTGCTCTCGCCGCCGTGCTGAAGCGCTTTTCCAGCGAGATTCGGCCGGGCGACGTCTTCGCGCTGAACGACCCGTTCAACGGCGGCATGCACCTGCCGGATATCTTCATTTTCAAGCCCATCTTTTTCGAGGGGAAGCTTGTCGCCTTCGGCGGCTCCATCTCCCACCATACGGATGTCGGCGGCCGGGTGGCCGGCTCCAACGCGCCGGATTCCACGGAGATCTATCAGGAAGGCGTGCGCATCCCGCCCATGCGCATCTTCGACAGCGGCACGCGCAACGAGACCTTCTTCGAGCTGATGGCAGCCAATGTGCGCGTGCCCGAAATGGTGGCCGGCGACCTCCGTGCCCAGCTCGCCGCCTGCCACGTGGCGGAAGTAGCCTTCACTGAGCTGTGCCGCACCTACGGCGTGGAGAAAATTGAGGGTCTCGTCGAAACCATGCTCGACCATTCCGAGCGCCTCGCCCGCGCCGAGATCGCCAAGCTGCCGGACGGTGAATTCAGCTTCGAGGATTATCTCGACGACGACGGCGTCGATATGGGCCAGCCGATCCGCCTCAAGGTATCCATCACCAAGCGCGGTGACCGCATCACCTTCGACTGGACCGGTACTTCGCCCCAGGTCCGGGGCGCGCTCAACGCGACGCTCTCCTACACGCAGGCTGCGTGCTATTGCGGACTTCTTTCGGTGATGGAAGGCAGCATTGCTAACAATGAGGGCGCATTCCGCGCGGTGGAGGTCATCGCGCCGGAAGGTACGATTGCAAACTGCGTTCTCCCTGCCGCCACCGCCGCCCGCGGCCTCACCGGCTTCCGCATGGTCGACACGGTTTTCGGCGCCCTGGCAAAAATGGTGCCGGACCGGGTGTTCGCGGCCTCCGACGGCGGCAACACCAACATCTCCATTGGCGGCTACGACGCGGACCGCAAGCCCTACATTTTCTGCGACTTCACCTGTGCCGCGTGGGGCGGACGTCCCTGGGCTGACGGGCTCGACGGCAATTCCAGCGTGTTCGCCAACATGGCGGGCCAGTCGGTGGAGGTCACCGAGGCCGAGCAGCCGCTTAAGGTGGAGTGTTACGAGCTGATCGGCGACCGCGGCGGCGCCGGCACCTTCCGCGGCGGTGCTCCCTTCCGGCGGGCCTACCGCTTTCTCGGCAACGAGGCAACCATTTCGGTGCGCTCCGACCGCCGCACCATCCGCCCCTATGGGCTCTATGGCGGTTATCCGGGCGCACCGTCCATGAACTACATGGTGCGCGACGGCGCGACGCCTGAGGTCATGCCCTCCAAGTTTTTCGACCGGCTGCGCCATGGAGACCTGTTCATCCACGAGGTGGCCGGGGCTGGCGGCTGGGGCGACCCGCTGGAGCGCGATGCGACGCGGGTGCTGAAGGACGTGCGCAACGGCTTCGTCTCGCCTCAAGCGGCCGAGAGCCTTTGCGGCGTCGTCCTCCAGTCGGGCGGGGAGGTCGTGGACGAAAAGGCCACGCTGGCGCTGCGGGCGCAGCTCAAGAGCGCGCGCGGTTGGCAGGAACTACCCTTCTTCTTGCGCGAAGAGCCTGTCATAGCCTTCAAGGCGGCGGCGGAATGAACGGCAGCGAACCATAAATTGGGGGGAACCATGGATCAGATCCGCGTCGGCGTCGACATCGGCGGCACCTTCACCGACATCGCCATCATGACCGGCGACGGCGGCATGATCACCAAGAAGGTGTCCTCCACTGTCGACAATTACGCCCGCGCCATCAGCGAGGGCCTCAAGGAAGTTTTTGCCGAGCATGGATTCTCCGGCGCTGCGGTGGCGGAGTTGCTGCACGGCACGACGGTGGCCTCCAACGCCATCCTGGAGCAGAAGGGCGCCCGCACTGCGCTCATTACCACCAAGGGCTTCCGCGACGTGCTGGAACTACGTCTCCTGCGCATGCCGCGGCTGTACGACCTCACCTGGGAAAAGCCGCCCATGCTAGTGGAGCGCCGGCTTCGCCTGGAACTCGACGAGCGCATCAACGCTAGGGGGGAGGTCGAGCGACCGCTCGATCCCACGGAAGTCGAGGCGCTGCTGGACAGGCTGTTGGAAGAAGGCGTGGAAGCGATCTCGGTCTGCCTGCTGCATTCCTACGCCAACGATGCCCACGAGCGCATGGTCAAGGACATCATCCGTCGCCGTGCGCCGGATATGGTGCTCTCCATTAGCTCCGAGGTGCTGCCCGAGATCAAGGAATACGAACGCACCTCCACCACGGTGATCAACGCCTATGTGAAGCCCGTCGTCAGCCGCTATCTCAAGGCGCTAGAGACGGACTTGAAGCGCATCGACATCTCGGCGCCTCTGCTGCTGATGCAGTCCAACGGCGGACTCACCACGGCGGATACGGCCGCTGAGATGCCCATGAACATCGTAGAATCCGGCCCTGCCGCGGGCGTGATCGGTGCCCAGGCGCTTGCCCGTCGGGCCGGGTTCGACAAGGTCATCTCCTTCGACATGGGCGGCACCACAGCCAAGGCCGCCCTGGTGGAGAACGGTGATGTGACGCGCGCCGAGGAATATTCGGTGGGCGGTGGCATCATGATCGGCTCTCGCCTAATGTCCGGCGCAGGCTATGTGCTGAAAGTGCCCGCCATCGACCTTGCCGAGGTAGGGGCCGGCGGCGGCTCGATCATCTCCATCGATGCGGGCGGGGCGCCGCAGGTAGGGCCAGAAAGTGCCGGCTCCTTCCCCGGCCCGGTCTGCTACGGCCTGGGCGGAACCGAGCCCACCGTCACCGATGCCAATGTAGTCCTCGGCTACATGAACCCCGAGCACCTCGCCGGTGGCAGGGTGAAGCTGGATGCGCGAAAATCCCGCGCGGCGCTTGAAGAAAAGGTCGCTGCCCCGCTCGGCCTCTCCGTTGAGCGCGCGGCCCACGGCGCCCATCTTGTCGCCGCGGCCAACATGATCCGCGCCATCAAAGCAGTGTCTTCCGAGCGCGGGCGCGACCCCCGCGGCTTCGCCCTCGTGGCGTTCGGCGGCAACGGGCCGCTGTTCGCCGCCGGCATGGCACGGTCGCTCGGCATCCGCCGCGTTATCGTGCCGCCCTCGGCGGGCGTGTTCTCCTCCGTGGGCCTGCTCCACTCGGATGTGGAGTATCACCTCTCCCGCACCTTCCGGCGGCTCACCCGCACACTCGACCTTTCCGCCCTCGCGGCGGCATGGCAGACGCTGGAGGACCAAGCTGGCGAGAAGCTGGCGGCAGACGGCTTCTGTCCGGACCAGATGCGCCTGCGCCGCTTCGCCAAGCTGCATTATCGCGGCCAGGCCTACGAGCTCACCGTGAAGATGCCGGACGGACTCATCGGCGCGGAGACGCCGGCGCTGCTCGAACTCGCCTTCGGAGACGAGCACGAACGGACCTATGGCCACCGGGCCGGGCCCGACGAACCGGTGGAGTTGGTGAGCCTCAACCTGGTGGCCGGCGCGGAACTGGATGCGATGCGCGGCATCGCGCCCCGTCCGCCTGAGGCCGTAACAAAATCGCCCGGCGTGCGGCAGGCTTATTTCGGCCCCGAGCACGGCTGGATGGCAGCGCCGGTGATCGAGCGCGGCCACCTGGCGGGACAGAGCTGGAGCGGGCCGCTCGTCATCGAGGAATATGACTGCACCTGTGTCGTCCTGCCGGGTATGACCGCGCGGCTCGACGCCCACGGCAACATCGCCATCGACACCTGCGCCGAAGAGATGCGCGGGGGCCGCATCCATGGCTGAAACGGTGCTGGTGCTCGGCGCCGGCATAGTCGGCGTCGCGGTGGCCGTCCATCTCCGCCGCCGGGGCTTCGACGTGGCCCTGGTGGACCGGCAGGGGCCGGGGGAGGGGGCCTCCTTCGGCAATGCCGGCCTGATCCAGCGCGAGGCGGTCTTTCCGGCCGCCTTTCCGCGTGCGGTGTCGGAACTCTTGCGCGTCGCCGGCAACCGTGCGGTCGACGTGTCCTATCACCCGCTGGCGCTACCAGGTTTCGCGTCTCCTCTGTTGCGCTACTGGTGGAATTCCGAGCCGCGGCGCTATGAGCAGGCCATCCTCGGTCAGTCGCGCCTCGTGGCGCACGCGTTGGAAGCGCATTTCGATCTTGCGCGGGAGGCCCGCGCGACACATCTGTTGCGCCCCGTGGGTTGGCTCAACGTGTTCGAGAGGAACGCCACGCTGGAACTGGCCATGGCGCGGGCAGAACGTGCGCGGCGCGAATTCGGCGTCAACTTCACTCTCCTTAGCCAGGAGCGCCTCGCGGCGCTGGAGCCGCATCTGCGCGCCGGGCAGGCGGGCGCGATCCACTGGACCGATCCGAGCTTCGTGGACGATCCGCACGCTCTGACTCTCGCCTATGCGCGCCTTTTCACCGACCACGGCGGCGTACTCGCCACCGGCGATGCCGAAACCCTCGAACGCACCGGCGTCGGCTGGCGCGTTTCGACCAGCGACGGGCCGGTGGAGGCTGCCCGCACGGTGGTGGCGCTCGGTGCCGCCTCGGCGCGCGTCACGCGGCGCTTCGGCTATGCGCCGCCGCTGTTCGGCAAGCGCGGCTATCACATGCATTATGCCCTCAAGGGCGATGCGGTGCTCAACCGTCCGGTGGTGAACGGCGACATCCGCTTCGCCCTTACCCCCATGCGCCGCGGCATCCGTTTGACCACCGGCGTGGAGTTCGCCCGCCAAGGGGCGGAGCCCACCCCGGTCCAACTCGCACGTGCGGAGCCCGTGGCACGCGGCATGCTTCCTCTGGATCGGCGGCTGGATGGAGTCCCCTGGATGGGCGTGCGCCCCGCTACGCCCGACATGCTGCCGATCATCGGGCCGATGCCGGGCGAAGGCAGTCTGTGGTGCGCCTTCGGGCATGCGCACCAGGGCCTGACCAATGGTCCCGCCACGGGTCGGATGATCGCCGAGATAATGACGGGCGAGACGCCCTTCATTGACCCCGCGCCTTATCGTCCCGAACGGTTCTGAGGCGAAAACCAGCCGCCCGCAATAGTGCGGCATCACGATGGTTCAGGAAGGCACGAAAAGCGAATAGTCCAGAGCAATCCCGGTCGTGCCCGGCGCGGCGCATCGGAAATAATGAGGAGTGTAAGCATGTTGAATCAGAGAAGTCATACCCGCCGCGCGTTCCTGCGCAACACGGTGGTCACCGGCACATCGCTGGGCCTCGCACCGCTGATGGGCAGTACGCTACTGAAGGCGGCACCGGGCGCCGAAGGCACGCTCACGCTCGGCATTCCTGGCCTCGCGCCGACGCTAGATCCGTTGAACCTGCTGAACCACGACTGGATGGTGGTGACGCAGATGATGTACGAGAACCTGATCGAGTTCGACGTCGACGGTAACCTGAAGCCGCAGCTCGCCGTCGAACTACCCAAGATTTCGGCGGACGGTCTCGTTTACGAGTTCACGCTGCGCTCCGACGTCACGTTCGGCAACGGCGCGCCCTTTTCCGCGGAGGACGTGAAATACAGCTTCGACTATCTGCTAGACCCGGCGAACAAGGCAACTCGGCGCCCTGTCTTCTCGCGGATCAAGGAAGTCACTGTCCTCGATCCCATGCACGTGCGCTTCACCCTGAGCGAGCCCTACGCGCCCTGGCTCGCCTTCATGACCAAGTGCATGGGGATCTTCCCCAAGGGATCGCGGGAGGCCGCGACCGCGGATGCCTTCCGCGCTGCCCCGGTGGGGTTCGGAACCGGCCCGGCCATCTTCGAGAACTGGCAGGCGAACGACCACATCGCCCTGAAGCGTAATCCCAATTACTGGGGCAAGGGCGTGCCGGCCTGGGAGCGCCTCGTCGTGAAGCAGTTGCCCGAGGATGCGGCGCGCGTTGCCTATATCCGCACCGGGCAGGCGGACATCATTAGCGCGCCGCCGCCGCGCGAGTTCGCCCAGCTCAAGAGCGTGACGGGCCTCGCCGGCGCCAGCCGGCCAACGCTCGGTGGCTGGTTCGCCTTCTACATGGACAATTCGAAGCCACCCTTCGACGACGTGAACGTGCGCCGGGCCATCTCCCATGCTATCGACCGGGAGATGCTTGCGAAGCGAATCTATTTCGGCCTGCTGGACGCCTCCGGCACCATCGCGCCGCCCAGCGCCTGGTGGTACAGTGCCGCCGCGGACAAGGCGGTGAAGTACGACATCGATCTCGCCAAAAAGTACATGGCCGAGTCCAAGTATAAGGACGGCTTCACCTTCGATCTCACCATTCCTTCCACCGCATATCTGCTCGACGTGCGCGACGCGGCCCTGGTGGCGCAGGCGGCGTTCGCCACGATCGGCATCACGGCGAAGATCAAGGTGATGGAGTTCGCGCCCATGCTCTCTTCCATCATCGCCGGCAACGAGCAGGCCTCCCTGTGGATCCAGATGTCCCCCGGCGAGCCGACCTATCACGTGCAGAACTGCCTCACGCCCGGACAGGCGCTGCTCGGCACCACCAAGTTCCAGAACCCGAAGATCGTCGAGTACCTGAAACAGGCCTTTGCCGAGACGGACCAAGAGAAGCTGAAGCCCATCTACGACAAGATGGCGCTGTTCCTGGCGGAGGAATCCCCCATCGTCTGGATCGGCTTCGTCCATGCCGCGAACGTCTGGCGCCAGAGGGTGCACGACTTCACCGTCAATCAGGGCATCACCTTCAATCCAAAGCCGGTAAAGCTGTCCTAATCGGAGGGAGATGGCGATGCTGAGGCTGCTCATCGATCGCATCCTGTTCTCCGTGGCGACCCTGCTCGGTGTCGGGCTCTGCCTGTTCGTGCTGACCCGCTCCATCGCGGGGACCCCGGCGATCATGGTGCTCGGCGCCGAAGCAACGCCGGAGCAGATCCTCCAGTTCAACCGCGATCACGGGCTCGACCAGCCCGTGATCGTGCAATACTGGGACTGGCTCAAGGGCGTCGCGGGGCACTTCGACTTCGGGACCTCCCTGCTCACCAACCAGCCGGTCGGGCCTACCGTGCTCGCCGGCTTCCCCATCACCTTCGAGATCGTGGGCTTCGCCTTCGCCTTCGCGGTGGCGGTGGCTCTTCCTCTGGGCGTCCTCTCGGCGACGCTGCGCGGCAGCGCCGTCGACCATATCGCCCGCATCGTGGCCGTGCTCGGCGTCTCGGTGCCCGGCTTCTGGATCGGGCTGATGCTGATCCGCTATCCGGCGGTGGAGTTCGGCTGGTTCCCGCCCGGCGGCTTCGTGCCGCCTTCCGCGGGGCTGTGGCCCCACCTGCAGTCGGTGATCCTGCCGGCCTTCGCGCTCGGCATATACTACATCGCCATCCTGAGCCGCATGACGCGTTCGGGCCTCGTGGACGTCAGCTCCCGCGATTACATGCGCACGGCCCGGGCGATGGGGCTCGGGCGGGGACGTGCCCTCGCCTATGCGCTCAAGAACGCGCTCGTCCCCGTCGTCAGCGTCGGCGCCATGTCGTTCGGCTATATGTTCGGCTGGGCCCTGATCATCGAATACCTGTTCAACATCCCCGGCATCTCCAATGCCCTGCTGACCGCGATCACCAATCGCGACTTCACCATGGTGCAGGCGATCGTCTTCGTCTTCACGCTGGTCTTCATCCTCTCCAACCTCCTGGCGGACATGCTCAACGCGTTTCTCAATCCGAAGCTGGCGAGGGCGTGATGGCCGCAAGCTCCCTCACTCCCTTGCTCCGGCTGCCCGGGCGCGTGCTCCGTCTCGGCGGGGGCGCCTCGAGCGTCGCCGGTGCCATAATCGTCGTATCGATAGCGATGGCTGCCGTTCTTGCGCCGTGGATCGCGCCCCACGACCCGGTCAAGATCGCCATCGAGAACAGCCTCATGCCGCCGGACGGCGAATTCCTGCTTGGCACCGACCAAGGGGGCCGTGATGTGCTCAGTCGCATGATCTGGGGGGCGCGCATCTCGCTCATGGTAAGCCTCATCGCGGTGTGCATCGGCATGACGCTGGGCATCGCCGCTGGGCTCGTCGCCGCCCAGTGCCGCGACACCTGGATCGAGCAGGCGATCATGCGCGCCATGGAGGCCGTGGCCTCCATTCCGCTCCTTATCTGGGCCATCGCCCTCATCGGCATACTGGGTGTGGGGCCCATCGTCATCTTCGGCCATTCGTTCGGTAACGAATGGAAGCTGCTCGTGCTCATCGGCGTGCTCTACACGCCGACTCTCACTCGCATCATGCATGACGTGGCGGTGGTCGAGATCGCGGCCGATTATGTGAAAGCGCGGCGCATCCAGGGCGTCTCCAGCGTCGCGATCCTTCTCGGCGACGTGCTGCCCAACTGCATGGGCCCACTGATCGTGCAGGGCACGCTGCTCATCGCCATCGGCGTGGTGGTGGAGGCTTCGGTGAGCTTTATCGGCATCGGCGTGCAGCCCCCAATCCCGAGCTGGGGCTCCATGCTGGCGGAGTCACGCAACTACGTCTTCTCAGGCGAATGGTGGCTCTCCATCTTCCCGGGCATCGCCATCTCCCTCACCGTGATCGGCTTCAACCTTCTGGGCGACGGCCTGCGCGACCTTCTCGACCCGCGGAGCGCATCACGAGGAATTGCCGGATGAAGCCGCAGGCCGCGCCGCCCGCATTACTCACCGTCGAAGACCTGCGTGTCGCCTTTCCCGTGGATGAGGTGCTGGCGGAGGCGGTCCGCGGCGTCGACTTCCGTATTGCACCGGGCGAGGCTCTCGGCCTCGTGGGCGAGAGCGGATCGGGCAAGAGCTTGAGCGCCATGGCCCTCATGCAGCTCGTGGCCGCCCCCGGCCGCATCACCGGCGGGCGCGCCTTGTTCGACGGGGTGGACCTGATCGCCCTCGACGAGAAGGCCATGCGGCGGCGGCGGGGGCGAGACATATCCATGGTCTTCCAGGACCCCTCCACCTCGCTCAACCCGGCTTTCACCATCGGTCAGCAACTCGTGGACACCATCCGTACCCATCGCCCCGACCTCGGCCGCCACGCCGCGCGTGAGCGGGCGGCGGAGGTGCTGGCGCTCGTGGGCATTGCCTCGCCGGCACAGCGGCTCGACCATTATCCGCACGAATTCAGCGGCGGCATGCGCCAGCGCGTGCTGATCGCCATGGCGGTGGCCTGCGAGCCCAGGCTCCTTATCGCCGACGAGCCGACCACGGCCCTCGACGTGACGGTGCAAGCGCGCATCGTCGACCTGCTGAATGACCTGAGGGAGCGCCTCGGCCTCGCCATCCTTTTCGTATCGCACAATCTCGACCTCGTCGCCGAGGTCTGCGACCGGGTCTGCGTCATGTATGCCGGTCGCATCGTCGAGACCGGGCCGGTGCGGGCGCTCTTCACTGTGCCGCTCCATCCGTATACGCGCCTTCTGCAGCGCTGTGTGCCGCGGCTTGACGATCGAGATGATGTGCTCGAGAGCATTGTCGGTTCGCCGCCGCGCTTCGGCGAAACGCCGCCGGGCTGCGCCTTCGCCTCGCGTTGCCCACAAGCACATGACCGCTGCCGGGCGGAAGATCCCATCACACGTCGCACAGGCACGCAGGAGGTCGCATGCTGGGCCATCCCGTGAACGAGTCCGAGCCGCGCGTGCGCCTGCTGGAGCTCACCGAGGTGAATAAGACCTACGGCGCCAAGCGCGGCCTGTTGGGCGGCGCTAAAGCATCATACCGCGCCCTCGACAACGTGACGCTTACTGTCCATCGGCAGGAGGTGGTGGGTCTCGTCGGCGAGAGCGGCTGCGGCAAGTCCACTCTCGCTCATGTCGCCATTCGCCTTCTGGATGTGGACGGCGGCAGCGTGGCTTGGAACGGCAACAGCGTTACCGGGCTTTCGGCCCGCAGTATGCGCACCTTGCGGCAGGGCGTGCAAATGGTGTTTCAGGACACGGGCAGCTCGCTCAACCCCCGCAAGACCGTGGAGCGCCATCTGTTCGAGACGCTTGCCATTGCCGGCACGCCGCGCGCGGAGCGTCAGGCGCGGGCGCACCAGCTGCTCGGCATGGTGGGGCTCGATCCCGCCGTCGAGAAGCGCCTGCCACATCAATTGTCCGGCGGACAGCGGCAGCGCCTTGGCATCGCCCGCGCGTTGGCGATGAAGCCCGAGCTGATCGTCGCCGACGAGCCCGTGGCCTCGCTCGACGTTTCGCTCCAGGCCCAGATCATCAATCTGCTGGACCGCCTGAGGCGCGAACTAGGGCTCGCCATGCTCTTCATCAGCCACGATCTCGCCCTGGTGGCGCGCATCAGCGACCGCGTGGCGGTGATGTTCGCCGGCGCCATCGTCGAGGATGGTCGTCCGCAACAGGTCTTGAGCGCGCCCGCCCATCCCTATACGCGCGCCCTGCTTGATGCCATTCCCCGCGGCATCGAAGGGCGCGAGAGGCCGCGCAAGGTGCAGGCCGAGGCGGCGGCGCTCCCGGGGACCGGATGCCGTTTTGCCCCGCGCTGCCCGCTTGCGGAAGATGTGTGCCGCACCACCGAACCGGAGCCTTTGAAGGTCACCGGCGGCCATTTCGCGCGCTGCCACTTTGCCGGGCGCGTAACCGCCGGCGGCCCTGTCTCGGTTCCCACCGTCAGCGCCGTTCCATGAAGCTGGCGCGCGCCCTCAGGACAGACGGCCGTGCCGCGACAGGCACCACCCCGACCGCCGTCGCGAGTGGGATATCGGATAATTGGAATATCTTCGGTGCTGACGCGCCGCCACCGCATCCAACGTCCATTTTGCGAGTTCCAAAGTTCAATCCAGAGAGGGTTCAGCATGATCGAGCGCTTCGAAACCACCGGCCGCTTCGCTAAAGCGGTCATCGCCAACGGTACGGTCTATCTTTCGGGCATCATGGCTCGAGACAAATCCGGCGGCGTCGTCGAGCAGACGAAAGATATCTTCGCACAGATCGACGCCCATCTCGCCACCTGCGGCATCGACAAGAGCCATGTGGTGGTGGCAAACATCTGGCTGGCGGATATCGCGGACTTCGATGCCATGAACACCGTTTGGGATGCTTGGGTCGATCCCGATAACAAGCCGGTCCGCGCCACCGTGGAAAGTCGTCTCGCCGGTGTCGGCGGAAAGGTCGAGATCATGGTCCAAGCGGTTCTCGCCAAATGACCTACGCGGGCGAGGGCTTGAGGACTTGCCCCATCGACGGCGCGCCCGGTCTGCCCGGGTGGGGTTCTCGGCAACTGGACGCGCAAGATCTTGTCGGAAGAAGCCTACGAAGCGAAGGTACGTGGACAGGAAACCGAATTCCCGCTCCGCCGTGCGATCTGGCCGGTGGATGTCGCCAACACCGCGCTTTGTCTGATTGAGGGCGCATCGACCATGACCGGCGAGCTGATCCGCATGGATTCCGGCAAGCACCTTCTGTAATTCACATTCATTCACGCACCTTCACTTCAGCCTTTGCAGGCGACCAGAGAAATATCATGACCATCCCCTTCTCCAATACGCGTACCGGCGGCCAGTTGCTGGTCGATCAATTGCTCATTCACGGCGCCGACATGGCGTTCTGCGTGCCGGGCGAGAGTTATCTGGAAGTGCTCGACGCGCTGTTCGATGCGCGCGACCGCATCAAGCTCGTCAATGCCCGTCACGAAGCGGGCGCTGCCAATATGGCCGAGGCTTACGGCAAGCTCACCGGAAGACCGGGCATCTGCATGGTGACGCGAGGGCCGGGCGCCTGCCATGCCGCGGTCGGCGTGCATACCGCGTTCCAGGATTCGACTCCAATGATCCTGCTGATCGGACAGGTTGGCCGCGACATGATGGACCGCGAGGCCTTTCAGGAAATCGACTACCGGCAGATGTTCGGTCCGGTCGCCAAATGGGCGGCGCAGATCGACCTCACGGCACGGATTCCCGAATATATGGCGCGCGCGTTTCATGTGGCGACATCGGGCCGGCCCGGTCCGGTGGTCCTGGCGCTGCCGGAGGATATGCTGACCGAGGTTGCGCAGGCCGGCGACGCGCTTGCCTATAGCCCGGCCCAGCCCGACGTGGCGCCCGACACGCTGGACCGGATTCGCGTTCTGCTCAGCGGCGCGAAAAAACCGTTGATGCTGGTTGGCGGTCCCAACTGGAGCGACCGTGCCTGCGGGCAGCTGCGGCGTTTCGCCGAAACCAACGGGCTTCCGGTGGCCACCTCGTTCCGGCGCCAGGATATTTTCGACAACAGGTCGCCGAATTTCGCCGGCGATCTCGGCACCTCGGGGCCGCCGGCGCTGGTGCAGCGCTTCAAGGACGCCGACCTTTTGTTCGTGGTGGGCGCACGGCTCGGCGAAATGACGACGCAAGGCTATAGCATCCTCGACGCGCCGACGACCCGCCAGAAGCTGATCCATGTCCACGCCGATGCCGATGAACTCGGAAAAGTCTTTACACCCGAACTTTCGATCCAGGCGTCTTCGGATCGTTTCCTGAACCGCCTCGCCGATGCCCAGTGGTTTGCCGCGGAGCAGTGGGACGCGTGGCTCGCATCCGCGCGCGCCGACTATCTCGACGCGGTCAAGACGCCCGCCGAACCGCCAATGCTCGACCTAGCCACGGCGATGATTCACATGCGCGGCCGGATCGGAGACGACGCGATCGTTACGCTCGATGCCGGCAATCACACCGGCTGGCCGCAACGCTACCTGACCTATGCCCGGCCGGGCCGCCAGGTTGGGCCGACCAACGGCGCGATGGGTTATTCGGTGCCGGCAGCGGTTGCCGCTTCTCTGGTCTATCCCGACCGCATCGTGATCGGCTGCGTCGGCGACGGCGGCTTCATGATGAGCGGACAGGAAATCTCGACCGCCCTGCAACACGGCGTCAAGCCGATCATCCTGCTCTTCAACAACAACATGTACGGCACGATCCGGATGCACCAGGAACGAGAGCACCCCTCGCGCGTCGTCGGCACCGACCTGGTCAATCCCGACTTCGTGGCTATGGCACAGTCGATCGGGGCCCACGCCGAGCGCGTTCACCGCACTGAAGAATTTGCGCCTGCATTGGACCGCGCCCTAGCGGCCGGCCGGCCCGCCCTGATCGAGCTCTGCACCGACCCCGAGCAGATTTCGACGCGGACGACCATCGCCGAGCTGCGTGCAAAGGCCGAAATTCGGAAGTTGGCCCCCGCTACGAACTGATTGGACAGGACCGTGGTGGCGGCTCTTGACAGCTCGGACACTGTCAGGCGTCGCCCACCGACAAGGATTTCATACAAAATGAGTCAGTTCGCTTACGGACATGGTTTAGGCAGACACGATCCATTATCGAACTGGCTAGGAAAGACAGAAAACCTTATCAGTCGTTGAGTGACCGCTGTTGGACTAAGCGAACGTTCGACAATTGGCCGAACTCTGCTAAGTCCAAAAAAGCGCACCTATCTATGCTGATTGGGTACGAATGTCTTGGGCCGTCTTTTGGAGCCGCACGAGGTACCGCTTTTTCGCAGCGGCCTCATTCAACGTACCAGAAATCAAGTTGACGCTGATCGCCGCGACCACGCTGCCGCTTTGGTCGCGAATTGGAACAGCTATGCCGCAAATTGCGGGATCCAGCTCCCCATCGACCCAGGCGTAACCACGTTCACTGGCCAACTGTAATTCTTGGGCAAGCCGTGTTGGATCGACGATGGTGCGCGGCGTGATGGATTTCAGTGGCGTATTCGCGAGATAGTTGTCGCGGTCTTCCGGGCGAAGGTTTGCCAGGAGGACCCGCCCCAATGAAACCACGTACGCAGGAAGCCGGCTTCCAATACCGAGATTGGCCGAAAGAATGCGCCGCGCCGGAAGCCGCAATGCATAGACGATGTCGGTTTCATCGAGCACGGCCAGTGCACAGGACTCGCCGATTTCATTGCGGAGGTCTTCAAGCGCGCGTTGTGCGTATCCCCAATACGGCAACGCATTGAGATAGGACAATCCAAGACCCAGCGCGCGAGGTCTCAATCGGAAGTAACGTCCGTCGGCCTCGCAGTATTTCAGCGTGACGAGTGTCGCGAGCATGCGCCGCGCCGTTGCGCGGTTAAGCCCTGAGTGGTCTGCAGCCTCCGATAGCGTGTGTCGTCCCGGTGCGCGGCCCAGCGCTTCGATCAATGCGAAACCTCGCGCGATCGCGCGTACGTATCCGTCACTCTCTTTCGGCATGGCTATTTCCAATCGCCCTTGCGCAACCGCGTCGCGCCACGCATAGTGTTCGCAACGCGGCAAAATCGTTCGCCAGGCGAACAATATGGGAAAGGTCCTCAACGATGCAAGCGCAACCATTCGAAACGGACTTCTGGAAAGACGCCAACCTGCGAAAGGTGTGGGATGACATCGTGCCCGGCGAGCCGCGCAAGACGATCCCTTACAAGCTGACGCTGGAGGCGATTCAGCTTTATTGCCGCTCGGTCGGCGAAGACCATCCGCTCTATTTCGACGAGGCCTATGCGAGGACCACGCCCTACGGCGGTTTAATTGCGCCTCCGTCGATCCACATTCTGCTGATGTTCGCTTGCACCCCGACGGACGACTGGATGCGCACGCCGGGCACCGTCAATGCCGGCCAGTCTTGGAGCTACAACAAGCCCGCGCGCCCCGGTGACACCGTCACCCTGCAGGCCCGCGCGCTGGACAAATTTATCAAACGCGAGCGCCTCTTCGTCGTCCACGACAACGTGTTCTTCAATCAGCATGGCGACGTCATCTGTTCCGGCCGCGGCCAGACCATCAGACCTGCGTGATCGCGAAAAGGGAAAGGAAACGCACCATGACCACCAGCTTCGAGAACCTGGCCATTGGCGACACCATCAGCGGTCCGAGATTCGCCGTGTCGCGGGAGTCGATCCGCCTGTTTTGCGACGGATCGCTCGACTACAACCCGCTGCACCTCGACGACGACTACATGAAGAACAGTTTTGGCAAGACCAACTTCGGCGGCATCATCATGCACGGCATGAACAATTTCGGGCTGATCACCCGCATGCTGACGGACTGGGCTTATCCCGCCGGCGCCATTCACCGCCGGTTGGAAACGCGCTGGCTCAAGCCGGTGAAGCCGGGGGACACGATCCAGCCGACGGGTGTGGTGAAGTCCCGGCAGACCACGCAGAACTCGCGTTGGGTGCTCATCGATGTGCTAGTCCGGAATCAAAACGACGAGCACGTCGCGACCGGTGAAGCCATGGTCGAATTCCCCGCCTCCGGGTCGGTAGCGGCCTGACAGGGTTGAGTCCAATGAGGATCGCGATCGTAGGGGCCGGCGTCGGCGGCTTGACCGCGGCGCTCAGCCTGCATGCGGCGGGCTATGACGACGTCGTCCTGCTCGAAGCAGCGCGCGAAATTCGCGATGTCGGCGTGGGCATCAATCTTCCGCCGCATGCGGTCCGCGAGCTCAGCGAATTGGGCCTCGAAGAGGAGTTGGCGCGGTCGGGACTGCCCACCAAAGAACTGGCTTATTACGATCCGGCAGGGCACCTGATCTGGGCCGAACCACGAGGTCTCGATGCCGGATATCGGTGGCCGCAATATTCGATTCATCGTGGTCACCTGCAGCGCATCCTGGTCGACGCGGTTGGCAAACGCCTGGGCCAATCGGCCATCAAGACTGGGCAGCGCGCAACGCGCATCAATCAGGAAAGCGCCGGGCAGGTCGACATCGAAGCCATCGACCAGTTCACGGGCCGCTCCGTGTCCCATGCGGCAGACGTCGTCGTGGCGGCCGACGGCATTCGCTCGGCGGCCAGGGATAGCCTGAATGGCGGCGTGACGCCGCTCGCGTCGAATGGCTGGGTCATGTATCGCGGCACCACGCGCGCCCAGCCGTTCCTCACCGGCGCGACGATGGTTATTTTGGGCGATGAGACCCAGCGCATCGTGGTCTATCCAATCGCTCCGGGCCTGCTCAATTGGCTGCTGGTGCGCCCGAGAGGCGCGGCTGCGGCCGCCGAGCTTGGAAACTGGAATGTACCCGTGGCCCCGGATGTCGTGGCTTCGCTGGTCGAACAGTACCGGTTCGACTGGCTGGACATTCATCGTCTGATCAGCACGGCATCGGAAGCCTACGAATATCCGATGGCCGACATCGACCCGCTGCCACGCTGGGTCTTCGGCCGTTGCGCGCTGCTGGGCGACGCCGCCCATGCGATGTATCCGTTCGGATCCAATGGCGCCTCCCAGGCTATTCTCGATGCGCGCGTGTTCGCCTACGAGATGGCGACCGCCGGCAATATCGACGAGGCGCTGCACGGCTATGAAGCGCACCGACGCCCGCTCGCCAGCGGCGTGCAACTGGCCAACCGGCGTCAGGCCGGGGACGTCATGGCGAAAGTCAGCGCCATGGCCCGGCGCGGCGCTCATGGAGATGCGGCGGCCGAGCTTCAGGACGCCGAGCGCAGCTACCGGCAATTGGCCGGGTTCGATGTCGACGAATTGAACAACCGCAAATCCTGGAGCGCGCAGCGGCGCCGGAGTGACCGGACAGACAGAATTTGATTTTGACAAGAGGTGCACGGATGAACTCACTTAAGGCTGCGCTGCGTCATGGGATGCTTGCTGCCGTGTTACTTGCAGCGAACTGTCAATTCGCCATGGCACAGGAAGCCTACCCGGTCCGGTCCATCCGATTGCTGGTTGGATTCGCCGCGGGCGGCGCTACCGACGTTACCTTCAGGAAACTCGGCGAGCTTGCATCGAGGCAGCTCGGCCAGCCGATCATCATCGAGAACAAGCCTGGCGCAGGCGCCACCCTCGCGCCCTCTACCATGGCAAAAAATGAAAAGCCGGACGGGTACACGATCGCGGCTGCCACGGCCGGATTGCTACGCTATCCGTATATGCAGAAGGTCGATTGGGATCCCATTAAGGACTTCACCTGGATCGCAGGTCTCGGGGGTTACAGCTTTGCGCTCGCGGTCAATTCTGACTCACCATTGAAGAACGTCAGTGATCTCATCGCTTACGCGAAGGAGAATCCGGGCAAGGTGACGATCGCCACCGCGGGCGCTGGCACCACCATGCATCTGCTCGCGGAGGCTCTTGCCGGCATGGCCGGTATAGAGATCACGCATGTCGGATACAGGGGAAGCAGCGAAGCCGGCACCGCCGTGCTCGGTGGTCACACCATGGCGACGGTGGATGCGGTCGGCACGATCCTGCCCTATGCAGAGTCAGGCAAGATGCGCGTGCTGCTTTCCTTTGATGCGCAGCCGATGGACTGGTTGCCGGGCGTCCCGACGGCGAAAAGCCTGGGTTACGATCTCGTCTATCCCGCGCCTTACGGGCTGGTAGGGCCGAAGGACATGCCGGCGCCGATCGTCGACAAGCTCTACCAGGCGTTCAAATCCGCGGCTGAAAGCGATGAGTATCGCAAGTTGCTTGAAACGTTGAAGCAAACGGAATGGCATCGGTCGCCGCGCGAGTACGAACAATGGGCGCGGGAATTCTATGTATCGGAGCGTTCCCTGGTCGATCGCGCCAAGCTTTTGCGGCAGCCTTGACGCCTTTCAGGGATGCGAGGTTCTTCCACTCCTTCAGGGGAAAACACATGAATTGGGCTGAAAAAATGAGAACGTTCCGCCTTGAGATCGGTTTGGCGCTTGTATCCTTCATGTTGGCGGTCGTCCCGGCAGCGGCCCAGCAGTTCCCGCCCGGCCAGATCAGGATCGTTGTTCCGTTTCCGGCGGGCGGCACAACCGACATTCTCGCGCGGTTCATCGCCCAATACCTCGGGGAGAAGTTGGCAGTCTCAACCATCGTGGAAAACCGCGCCGGCGCGTCGGGCACCATCGGGTCCGAGATGGTGGCGAAATCCCCCGCTGATGGCAGTGTCCTGCTGCTTACCGCAACCCATCACGTCATCAATCCAAGCCTGTTCCGCAAGCTACCATATGACACCGAAAGCGCCTTCTCGCCGATTGCCGTTGTCGCCAGCGCGCCGAACGCATTGGTCGTCGCCAAGAACTTCCCGGCCAAGAACGTCGCCGAGCTCATCGCGATGGCCAAAAAGGATCCGGGCAAGCTGTCGTTCGGCTCTTCCGGGATAGGGGGCGCCAATCACCTGTCGGGAGAGTTGTTCAAGCAAATGGCGGGCGTTGAAATCGTTCACATTCCCTACAAGGGGGCTGCGCCCGCGATGAACGATTTGCTCGGCGGCCACATTCCCATCATGTTCGATACGCTGCCGACGGTGCTTCCGGCAGCCTCGGCCGGAAACATTCGAGTCCTTGCCGTTACCAGCACGACGCGGGCTGCGTCGCTTCCCGACGTTCCGACACTGGACGAATCCGGCGTCAAGGGCTTCGAGGCGACGGCGTGGTTTGGGCTCTATATGCCGGCGGCTAATGGCAATCCTGCGTACACGCGGCTGGTCGAAGTCATGAGGGACATTCTTGCCTCACCGGCAACTGCCGAGAAATTTGCGACGCAAGGCGTCGCGCCGGGCAAGCTGGCAGGCCCTGATTTCACCCGCTTCGTGGAAGCCGAGATCAAGAAATGGGCCGCTGTGGTGAATGCCGCCAATGTGCCCCTGGAGTAGACGCAAGTGGTCCGTCCTGAAGCAAACATCGACCGACGGCAGGCGGAATCGACTATGACCGACAAAGAAGCCTTTAGTGGAATTCGCGTCCTGGATCTCAGTCAAGGTATCGCGGGCCCTCATAGCGCGATGTTGCTTGCGCAGCATGGCGCCGACGTCATCAAGGCGGAGCCGATTGCAGGAGATTGGGGTCGCACCCTCGGTAGGCCCTATGGCCAAAACACCGCGCACTCGATCGCATTCAACCGGGGAAAGCGGTCGATCGCCCTCGACCTGACAAAACCACGCGGACTTGAAGTCGCGCACCTCTTGATGAAGCAGAGCGATGTCGTCATCGAGGCATTTCGGCCCGGCGTGATGGCAAAATACGGGCTGGCATACGAGGACGCGAGGGCCGCTAACCCCGAGATCATCTACCTGTCCATCAATGGGTTCGGAAGTCGGGGCCCGGATTACATGCTGCCTGTCACGGATGCCGTGATCCAGGCCTTCTCAGGACTGATGACCGTCAGCCGATCAAGCGACGGTGTTCCTAACCGCCTCACCATGATTCCGGTTGACGTGGTCACCGGTCTCTACGCCTTTCAAGCGCTTTCCACGGCACTTACGCGAAAGTTTCGGTTCGGAACAGGCGGCTACATCGAGGCCAGTTTGATGCAGTCGGCTGCGGCATTCCAGGCGGCAAAAATCATGGAATATCATCTCGAATGCGGCGAGCCTCAACCGCTCTATTCTCCGGTCGCTACTCTGCGTACCAGCGATGGCTATTTGAATGTCACAGCGATGAGAGAACAGCACTTCGCAGCTCTATGTGACGCAATAGGGCGGCCTGAGATGGCGACCGATCCGGCCTATCAGAATCGCGAACTGCGGATTCGGAATGAAGCACCGTTGCTCGCGATCCTTCGTGCGGAGTTTGCGAAGCAGCCGACCGCTTATTGGGCGGCCAAGCTAACGGCGGTCGGCGTCATGAATGCACCCGTGCAAACCTATGGCGATTTTCTCGATCACCGACAGACCAAGGCAATGCAAGCGGTCGATTATGTCGAGCATCCGGGCGTCGGCACGATCGCGATCGCGCAAATACCGGGTACGCCGCTGCTCGCGAGCCAAAACATCAGTCGCTTCAGGGCGCCCCTAATCGGCGAGCACACCTCGGATATTCTGGCTGAACTGGGTTTCAGTAACGATGACGTTGAAGCGATGCTGACCGACAAGTCTGTAGCTTTGCCGCAATAGACGCCTGGCAGCAGTTCAACGAACTGGTTTCGGGCGAACAGAGCCTATCGCTTCGCGGTGTCCGTGCCGGGCGCGCCAAGGTCCGGTACGGTGTCTGCTTTTGCGCGGAGCGCGAGCTCCGCGCGCACCCCGTGGGCGGAGTTGCTCAGGAGCGAGCGCGCCGCGGTTTCTGCACCGGCGCTGTCTCCACGTGCGATGGCATCGACGAC
>JAQGKJ010000548.1 GCA_028290165.1 Bradyrhizobium sp.
CAGAAAGCCGAGACCGGCCGCGTCTCCGTCCGCTCCGTGCGGCAGGACGCCGTCAAGAAGCTGACGATCCAGCAAAAAGCCAAAGAGAACCCGATTTCGGAAAATGAGCAGAAGCGGGCGTCGGAACAGGTGCAGAAACTCGTAGACAAGTATATTGCCGAGATCGAGCAGTTGGCCAAGGCCAAAGAAGCCGATCTGATGGAAGTCTGAGCGAGGACCACCTATGTACGAACGGCCCTTAACGCCGGAAAAGGCCGGACTGGATACCCGGCGTCTGCCCACTCATGTCGCAATCATTATGGACGGGAACGGACGCTGGGCGGCGGCCCGCGGGTTGCCGCGCGCGGAAGGCCATCGCCGCGGCGTCGAGGCATTGCGCCGCGTCGTTCGCGCCGCCCACGAACTCGGCATTCTCTATCTGACGATCTTCTCCTTCAGTTCGGAGAACTGGTCGCGCCCGGCGACCGAAATCGGCGACCTGTTCGGCCTGCTTCGACGGTTCATCCGCAACGATCTCGCAACGCTGCATCGCGACGGCGTGCGCGTGCGCGTCATCGGCGAGCGTGACGGACTGGAGCCGGACATTTGTGCGCTCTTGCACGAAGCCGAGGAACTGACAAAGCAGAACACAAAACTCAATCTCGTGGTCGCGTTCAACTACGGATCGCGGCAGGAAATCGCTCACGCCGCACAGCGGCTGGCGCGCGAGGTTGCGGAGGGCAAGCGTGACCCGGCTTCGATCGACGCCGATGCGCTCGGTCAATACCTCGATGCGCCCGATATTCCCGATCCCGATCTGATCATTCGCACCAGCGGCGAGCAGCGGCTGTCGAATTTCCTGATGTGGCAGGCGGCCTACAGCGAACTCGTGTTCGTGCCGATCCATTGGCCGGATTTCGACAAGGCCGCGCTCGAGGGCGCGATTGCCGAATATGCCAGACGGGAGCGCCGTTTCGGCGGTCTGGCTGCGAAAACCGGATCGTGACCGAGAGCAAGGCCCAGCCTGCGGCTGTCGCCGAGCAGGGTTCGCGCAATCTCGTGATGCGCGTCATCGTAGCATTGGTGCTCGCACCGCTCTCAATCGCAATCGCCTATGCCGGTGGGTGGCTGTGGACCGTTCTGGTCACGCTGGCTGCGATCGGCCTCTATGTCGAATGGCTGACGATCATTGGGGCGGCGGGCGAGAGGCGCGTGGTGGCGTCAGGTGTTGCCGCGCTTGCGATCGCCGGATTATGTCTCGCAACGGGTCAGATCGATGCATCGCTCGTTACGTTGGCCCTGGGCCTTGCCGGCGTCGCCATGCTGTCGTCGGCGCAGCCGATTTGGACGGGAGGCGGATTTTTCTATGCCGCCGCGGCGCAGGTTGCATCGGTCTTGGTGCGGCTCGATCAGGTTTACGGATTCGTCGCGCTGATCCTGATCCT
Source organism: Bradyrhizobium sp. (assembly GCA_028290165.1). The sequence goes on from JAQGKJ010000548.1 coordinate 1,425, forward strand.
TTTGGTGGTGTGGGCGACCGATATCGGCGGCTATTTCGCCGGCCGCGGCATTGGCGGACCAAAACTGTGGCCGCGGGTCAGTCCCAGGAAGACCTGGGCCGGTGCCATCGGCGGCTTTGTGGCGAGCCTGCTGGTTGCCTCGGGATTTGCGGCGCTGGGCCAGGGCAAAACCGTCCCGCTGCTGTTGCTGGGCGCCGCGCTGTCGATTGTTTCCCAGCTTGGCGATCTCTTTGAATCCGCGGTGAAACGCCGCTTCGGTGTCAAGGACTCCAGTCACATCATTCCCGGCCATGGCGGGCTATTGGATCGCCTCGACGGATTCGTCGCCGCGGTCGTCATGGCGGCGATTTTCGGCTTTTTGCGGGGCGGCGTGGATGGCGTCGGCCGCGGTCTTATGGTTTGGTGAAAGCATGAGCGCAGTTCCGTTGCGTAACAGCAAGGCCGCGGCATCTGCCGTACGTGTCGTGACCGTCCTCGGTGCCACCGGTTCGATCGGCGACAGCACGATGGATTTGCTGAGGGGCGCGCGCGACCGCTACCAGGTCGAAGCGCTGACCGCGAACTCTAATGTGCAGGGACTGGCGAAGCTCGCGAAGGAATTCGGCGCGCGATTTGTCGCCGTTGCCGATCCGGCCCGCTTTGCCGAACTAAAGGATGCGCTGGCCGGCACGCGCATCGAATGCGGCGCGGGCGAAAGCGCCGTCATCGAGGCAGCCGCGCGTCCGGCGGATTGGGTGATGGCGGCCGTCAGTGGTGCGGCCGGATTGAAACCGGCGCTGGCAGCGGTCGATCGTGGCGCGACGGTAGCGCTGGCGAACAAGGAATGCCTGGTCTGCGCGGGCGACTTCTTCATGCAGCGCGCCGCGAAGGCCGGCGCCTGCATCCTGCCGGCCGACTCCGAACATAACGCGCTGTTTCAGGCACTCGGCTCGGGAAACCGCGAGGAGCTGGTCCGCGTCATCATTACCGCCTCGGGCGGACCGTTCCGGACCTGGGCCGCCGCCGATATCGAGCAGGCGACGCTGGCGCAGGCGCTGAAGCATCCGAACTGGAGCATGGGGCAGAAGATAACCATCGATTCCGCGTCGATGATGAACAAGGGGCTCGAGGTCATCGAAGCCTCCTATCTGTTTGCGCTGACGCCCGATGAGATCGACGTCCTCGTCCATCCGCAGTCGATCATCCACGGCATGGTCGAGTTTTCGGATCGCTCGGTGGTCGCGCAATTGGGGGCGCCCGACATGCGCACGCCGATTGCGCACTGCCTGGGATGGCCCGACCGCATCGCAGGTCCCGCGGCCAAACTCGATCTGGCCAAGATCGGACAGCTGACTTTCGAGGCGCCCGATTTCGCGCGCTTCCCGGCGCTGCGGCTTGCTTACGAATCCTTAAGGACCGGACGCGGCGCGACCACGGTATACAATGCGGCCAACGAGGTAGCGGTCGCCGCATTCATTGCCGGCAAGATCAAATTCGGCGCCATTGCGCGCCTCGTCGAAGCAACCATCGAGGCCTGGACACGCGCAGGCAATCTGGCGCCGCTGACGTCGGCGGATGATGCCATCGCCGTTGACCATAACGCGCGAAATAAAGCTGCCACCCTCTTGCCTCAAATTGCCTTAAAGGCATCCTAGATGGTTGGGGACAGGGCCTTTGGCCCTGGTTAAGGGGAATCGGATGTCCGAGTTTTTTCTGCATAGTTTCAATACGTTGAGCCATGGGCTCATCGGTTACATCATCCCCTTTTTGTTCGTGCTCACGATCGTCGTATTCTTCCATGAGCTCGGCCATTTCCTGATTGCCCGTTGGGCGGGCGTGAAGGTGTTAACGTTCTCGCTCGGCTTCGGCCCGGAACTCGCCGGTTTCAATGACCGGCATGGCACGCGTTGGAAGATTTCGGCCGTCCCGCTCGGCGGCTATGTCAAGTTCTTCGGTGACGACAGCGAGGCTTCGACGCCGTCGTCCGAGGCGCTCGCCAGCATGACCGAAGAAGAGCGCGCCGGCAGCTTCCATCACAAGAAGGTTGGACCGCGCGCCGCGATCGTGGCCGCCGGTCCGATCGCCAATTTCCTTCTGGCGATCGTGATCTTCACCTGCCTGTTCACGTTCTTCGGCAAGCCGAGCACGACGGCGCGCGTCGACCAGATCGAGGCGGGCAGTGCCGCAGCGGCCGCCGGCTTTCAGGTCGGCGATATCGTAACCGCGATCGATGACAGCAAGATCGGAAGCTTCTCCGATATGCAGCGCATCGTCGGCACCCGGGCCGGCGAGCATTTGACCTTCACGGTCAAGCGCGGCGATTCCACGCTGCAATTGCATGGCACGCCGGAACTCAGGGAAGTGAAGGACCCGTTCGGCAATGCCCACCGGCTTGGCGTCTTGGGAATCACACGCAAGACGGCAGCCGGCGACGTCACGACCGAACGCGTCGATCCCGCAACCGCGCTCTGGCTTGGCGTCAAGGAAACCTGGTTCGTGGTTGACCGTACGCTGGCCTATATCGGCGGCGTCTTTACCGGGCGTGAGGCGGCCGACCAGGTCGGCGGGCCGCTTCGGATCGCCCAGATTTCAGGTCAGGTCGCCACCATCGGTCTTGCCGCGCTGGTGCATCTGGCGGCTGTACTCTCGATCTCGATCGGGCTGTTGAACCTGTTTCCGGTCCCTTTGCTCGATGGCGGTCATCTTTTGTTCTACGCGGTCGAGGCGGTGCGCGGGCGCCCCCTGTCGGAGCGGGCGCAGGAGATGGGGTTCCGAATCGGGCTGGGCCTCGTGCTGATGCTGATGGTCTTTGCGACCTACAACGACATCCTGCACTTGGCTGCATCGTGAAACGGCTTTTTTGTGACGTGGCCAATAGGCAACGTCTTGGACTTAAAATGAAATTGCAGCGCGATAGGGCGTTTGCCCCCCCGGGGAAATTGGCTACAAGCGGGTCAATAAATGGGAATCTGCCGGTTCGCGGGGTGCGGGCCGGCACTGGAATGACAAGGGCGCGTTGCGCATGAATGTGGGAATGCGGGTGCGGGGGGGCTTGTTGGCTGCCCTGATCATGTTTGCCGTGCCGGTCGCCGCGACGCTGGCTGCGACGGGTATGTCGTCGCCCGCCGACGCCCAGGCCACGGTGGCTTCGATCCAGGTTGAGGGCAACCGCCGGGTCGAACTCGAGACCATCCGCTCGTATTTCAAGCCGGGTCCGGGCGGGCGCCTGGATCAGGCGCAAATCGATGACGGCCTGAAGGCGCTGATCGAGACCGGCCTGTTCCAGGACGTGAAGATCA
>JAQGKJ010000556.1 GCA_028290165.1 Bradyrhizobium sp.
GAGAAACGAAAACGGCGGCGAACTCTCGCGATAACCCAGACGCACGACATGCGTCTTCTTGATGTTGGCGAGCGTCGGGCTAAGCCCTTCGCCGGCGGTCTGGGCACCTGCCGCCGTCGTCAGCAGACACGCCGCCAACAACAGGCCGCAGGCCCCGATCGGTCGCCCCAAGGTCTGGCGCATGGATCGCTCCCATCAATGGCCGGCCATCGCGGGAATCTCGCCGGGGATCATGTCCGGCGGCACGACGTCGTCGGGGCCGAGCGCGTGCTCGGGGGCCAGTTCCCCCTCCCATTTGGCCACCACGGCGGTCGCGAGCGAATTGCCGATCACGTTGGTGGCGCTGCGTCCCATGTCGAGGAACGTATCGATGCCCATGATCATCAGCAGGCCCGCCTCGGGAATGCCGAACTGGCTCAAGGTCGAGGCGATCACGACCAGCGACGCGCGCGGCACGCCGGCCACGCCCTTCGAGGTGATCATCAACGTCGCCAGCATCGCAAGCTGGGTGCCGAGCGACATTTCAATATGATAGGTCTGCGCGATGAAGATACTGGCAAAGGTGCAGTACATCATCGTGCCGTCGAGATTGAAGGAATAGCCCAGCGGCAGCACGAAACTCGAGATCCGCGACGAGGCGCCGAAGCGGTTGAGGCCCTCCAGTGTCTTCGGGTATGCAGCCTCCGAACTCGCGGTCGAGAACGCGATCATCAGGGGTTCGCGGATCAGCCGCAACAGATGACTGTATCTGGGCCCGATGACAACGAAGCCGACGACCACCAGAATACCCCACAGGATCATCAGCGACAGATAGAAGCCGCCCTTGAAGACGATCAGCTTCCACAACACCAGCAGACCGTTCTTGGCCACCGTCGCCGTGATTGCCGCCCACACTGCGATCGGCGCAAACAGCATGACGTAGCCCGTGACCTTCAGCATGATGTGGCCGAGGTCATCGATCAGCGCCAGCATCGGCTTGGAGCGCTCCGGCATGGCGCCCATCGCCACCGAGAAGAACACCGCGAACACCACGATCTGCAGGATTTCGTTCTGCGCCATCGCGTCCGCAATCGAGGTCGGGATCAGATGGGTCAGGAACTTCTCGATCGAGAAGGCCGACACCGGCAATCCCGTGGACTGCGCCTTGTCCGGCAGGGTGCCGGGAAAGTTCGAGCCCGGCTGCAACAGGTTGACCATCACAAGCCCAAGCAGCAGCGAGACGAACGAGGCGCTGACGAACCAGCCCATGGTTTTCGCGAAAATCCGTCCCAGTTTCGCACCGCTTCCCATATGGGCGATGCCGCCGACCAGGGTTGCGAACACCAGCGGCGCGATGATCATCTTGATCAGGCGCAGGAACAGCATCGCGATCAGGTTTACGGAGGATGCGATATCCGTGCGGATATCGGGAAGATAGTTGAAGACGAGCGTCCCCATCACAATGCCAAGCGCCATCGCGATCAGAATGTATTGCGTAAACCTGTTGGACATTTCTTACCCCCGCAAGTTCCGGCAGGCTTGAGTTTGGCAGATTCTGGTGGCGACGCAACTCGCTTCCAACCCGAAGGCATTTGCCGCAATGTTCCCGTTGTGGAATGGGCCGCCGCCGACTAGCGTCGTGCGCAGCGCACAATCTGTGCAGGCGGGCGGTTTCTGCGCCGCCAATTGCATCAAGAACCGACAGATACGGAGGGAATGCGATGAACGACACCGTCAATCGCCAGGTCCTGCTGGTGGAAAAGCCGGCCGCGAAACTCGGTCCGGAACATTTCAAAATGTCCAAAGGCGCCGTTCCCGAGCCCAAGGACGGTGAGGCGCTGCTGCGGGTGCGCTATATTTCGCTGGACGCCGCCAACCGGGCTTGGATGCACGGCGCGACCTATCGCGCGGCGGTCGAGCCCAACACGGTGATGGCCGGCGGCGGCATCGCCGAAGTGGTGTCGTCGAAGGCGTCGGGACTGGCGCCGGGCGACATCGTGTTCGGCGATACCGGCTGGCAGGATTACGTGGCGGTGCCCGCCAAACATCTGAGCAAGATGCCGAAGGTCGAGCCGATGACGCATCTCTTGAGCGTCTACGGTATCGCAGGCCTCACCGCCTATTTCGGGCTGCTCGATGTCGGCAAGCCGAAGGCCGGCGAGACCGTGGTGGTCTCGGCCGCGGCCGGCTCGGTCGGATCGATCGTCGGCCAGATCGCGAAGATAAAAGGCTGTCGCGTCGTCGGCATCGCCGGCGGCAAGGACAAGTGCAACTGGCTGACATCCGAACTCGGCTTCGATGCCGCCGTCGATTACAAGGACGGCGCGGTGTTCAAGGCGCTGCGCGCTGCGGCGCCAAAGGGCATCGACGTCTATTTCGACAATGTCGGCGGCGATATTCTGGAAGCGTGCCTGGCACAGATGAACAATCGCGGCCGCATCGCCTGCTGCGGCGCGATCTCGCAATATGACGGCGCCCCGTCGGCGCATGGCCCGCGCGGCGTGCCGGGCCTGATCGTGGTGAAACGCCTCAGCATGCAGGGCTTTATTGTGATGGATTTCATGGACCAGCGCGACGAGGCGCTATCCGACCTGCAATCCTGGGTCGCCTCCGGCAAGCTGAAAGTCCAGGAGGACGTCATCAACGGCCTCGAGAATACGCCGAAGGCGCTGATCGGACTTTTGGCGGGCGAGAACCGCGGCAAGCGGATGATCAGAGTCTAACCGCCGCACGCCTGGCTTGACGGAGAATCTGATGAAAATCGAAGGCTGCGCGGCTTTGGTGACAGGCGCCAACCGAGGCCTCGGCAAGGCTTACGCGGACGCTTTGCTGGCTGCGGGTGCTGCGAAAGTCTACGCCGGGGCTCGCGACATCTCTTTGATCACCGACAAACGGCTGATACCCGTCAAACTGGATATCACGGCGCCAAGCGACGTCGCCGCGGCTGCAAAGAGCTGCGAAGACGTCAGCATCCTGATCAACAATGCCGGCATCATGTTGATGTCTCCGATGCTCGCAGACACTTCCGACCAAACGTTGCGACGCGAGATGGAAGTCAATGTTTACGGCACGCTCGCCATGATCCGGGCTTTCGCGCCAATCCTTGCCAGCAACGGCGGCGGGGCGATCGCCAACATACTGTCGATCGTGAGCTGGTTCGTGTTTCCGCTTAACGCCACCTATTGTGCATCGAAGCACGCCGCGCTCGCAGTGTCCGATGCGGCGCGGATTCAGCTGAAGAGCCAGGGCACGCATGTGCTCGGCATCTATGCCGGCCTCATCGACACTGAAATGGCGTCAGGCTACGACCAGCCAAAAACGTCGCCGCAGCAGGTAGCCGAACGTACGCTGGAGGGAATCCGGCAAGGCCAGGACCACGTGATGGCCGATGCGAGCGCTGAGGAAATGTGGCGTGCGACGCGCTCAAACCCGGAGCAGCTGGCGGCAACAATGCAACAGGCCTGGGATCAAAGAGGTTCGTAGGGAGATTCCGATCGATGCGCGACAGCATCGGACCGCGCGCTACCTGATCAACCCCGCCAGCCGCGGTAGCGTCAGGCTGATTTCGGGGATGCAGATGATCAGCAACAGTCCGGCAAACAGCGCCAGCATGTAGGGTACATAGGTGCGAAAATGCTGGCCGACGCTCACATTGGCAAAACGCAGCGCCATCAACAGCCCCACCCCCATCGGCGGCAGGAACAGGCCGATGCCGACGGCCGCGGTCTGCACAATGTTGAAGTGGATCGGGTCGATGCCCATCGCTTCCGCGATTGGAAACACCACGGGGATCAGCACGACCGCGGCCGGCAGGCCCTCCAGCACCATGCCGAACAGGCAACTCATGACCGCGGTTCCGATCAGGAACAGCCATGGATGTATCTTCAAGGGCCCGAGCACCTGGCCAAGCAACTGCGGCACCCCGCTGACGCCCATCAGATATTGATAGACCGAGGCGACCGCGAGCAGGAACACCACCGCCGCGGTGAGGATCGCGCTGTCGTAGGCGATCCTGCCCATCTCGGACCACGAGACGTTGCGATAGTAGAGTTTTGCCGCGAGGAAGGCGTAACCGGCGACCACGCCGCCGGCCTCGGTCGCGGTGATGATGCCGAGGATGAAACCGGCGAGGATCACGAACGGCACCACCATCGGCACGGCGGCGTGCAGCGCCGCGCGGCCGAGGCTCTTGAGGCTCGGCCTGGTATCGACCGGCCAGTCGTTCTGGCGGGCGCGGATGTAAACCACCGCCATCAGGCACAGCATGATGACGACCGCCGGGACGAAGCCGGCGACGAACAGCGCCACCGCCGAGGTGTTGGTGACCTGCGCGATCACGATCATGAAGATCGCCGGCGGCACCAGCATGCCCATCGCGGTGCCGGCGGCGATTAGCGACGCTGAATCGCGCCGGTCGTAGCCGGCTTTTGTCAGTGGCGGCATCAGCGCCGAGCCGAGGGCGGAGACTTCCGCCATCTTCGATCCGCAGATGTCGGAAAAGAAATACGCGACCACGATCACCGACATGCCGAGCCCGCCCTTGACCCAGCCGATCATCGCGCGCGCCAGTTCCACCAGCGCGTGGCTCATGCCGCAGCGCTCCATCAGGTTGCCGGCAAACACGAAGGCGGGGATGGCGAGCAGCACCCAGCTCTGCGATCCCGACACCAGCGCCGAGGA
>JAQGKJ010000638.1 GCA_028290165.1 Bradyrhizobium sp.
CATATCGAAATCCAGGTGCTCGGCGATGGCCGTGGCGGCGCAATCCATCTCGGCGAGCGCGATTGCTCGCTGCAGCGGCGCCATCAGAAGGTCTGGGAAGAAGGCCCCTCGCCCGCGCTCGACGCCGCCGCGCGCAAGAAGATCGGCGCGACGGTCGCGAAGGCGATGCAGGAGATGAAATATCTCGGCGTCGGCACGGTGGAATTCCTCTATGAGGAAGGCGAATTCTATTTCATCGAGATGAATACCCGCATCCAGGTCGAGCATCCCGTCACCGAGATGATCACCGATATCGACCTCGTGCTGGAGCAGATCCGCATCGCCGCCGGCGGCGATCTGCCGGTGACGCAGGATGAGGTGATGATCAACGGCCATTCCATCGAATGCCGGGTCAATGCCGAGAACCCCGTCACCTTCCGCCCCTCGCCCGGAAAAATCCTGCAATACCATCCGCCCGGCGGCCTCGGCGTGCGGATCGATTCCGCGGTCTACCAAGGCTACGTCATCCCGCCTTATTATGACTCCCTCGTCGGCAAGCTGATCGTCCATGGCAAGACCCGCGGCGAGTGCCTGATGCGGCTGCGCCGTGCGCTGGACGAGATGGTGGTGGAAGGCATCGAAACCACGTTGCCGCTGTTTCGGGCCCTGGTCCGGGAGCCCGCCATTATCGACGGCGATTATCATATCCACTGGCTCGAACAGTATCTCGCCGGCCAGCCGGCCGATTAGGCCGCCCTTCGCCCTTTCGAAAACAAATTCGAGCCGGAACTATTTGCCTGAACAGACGTTTTGGTCGGTTGGGAAGCCCTTCCCGTCGGGGGGGAATTGCTTGAATTCCAATTCTGAATGACACGAGCCCGCTGTGACGCCTGAGGTCACGCGCCGTCGCGCGATTGGGCAGATCCTGCTGCTTGCGGCGGGCCTCGTCGTGCTGGCCGTAATCAGCGCCGGTTCGGTGTATCTGGTGAACAAGGCACGGGAGGACGCGCGCTGGGTGCTGCACACCGTCGAAGTCGAAAACCAGATATCGCTCACCCAACTGCAGTTGCGCCGCGCCGAAAGCGCGCAGCGCGGTTATCTCCTGACATTGGTGCCGGAGTTTCAGGCCGATTTCGAGACTGCCGCGTCGCAGCTCGCGCCGGCGCTGACGCGGCTCAGCCAATTTGCGAGCGACAATCCCGTTCAAAAGCGTCTCGTCGACGAGATGCTTCCGCTCTGCAATCAACGGATCGACGAATTCCGCAAGACCATCGAACTGGCGCGAACCCAGCACGTGGATGATGCCACGCGGATTATACGCGAGGGCGTGGGCCGCGAGGCCATGAAGCATATCGACGATCTCGCCGGCCAGATGCGGGTGGAAGAGGATCGCCTCTTCGTGCTGCGCACCACGAACGCCGATCGCAGCCAGTCGCTGGCGGCATCGATGACCTGGATCGGTTCGGGCTTCGTGGTCGTGCTGGCGGGCATCTCGATTTTCCTGGTGCGGCGCTCCGCGCGCGCGCGTGACGACGCCGAAGCCTTGCTGCGCGACAACAATCTCAACCTGGAAGCCACGATCGACGAGCGCACCGCCGATCTTCGCGAGGCCAACAACGAAATCCAGCGCTTCGCCTATATCGTCAGCCACGACCTGCGCTCGCCGCTGGTGAACATCATGGGCTTCACCAGCGAACTTGAGGAATTGCGCGCCGACATTTTCAGGCGGATCGCGGCGCTGGGCCGCGCGGCAGCCCCGGCTGCGTCGGCGCCGCTGATTGGTGGGGAAATCGAGCCGGCGCTTGAGGGCGAAGACAAGCAGCTCTCGCAGGACTTCTCTGAGGCCCTGGGTTTCATCAAATCGTCGATCGCCAAGATGGATCGTCTGATCACCGCCATCCTCAACCTCACCCGCGAGGGCCGGCGCGAATTCGAGCCGGTGCGGATCGACGCCCGCGAGCTGATCGAAGGCATCGTTGCGACCGTTGCGCATCAGGCCGCGGAAGCCGAGGCCCGGATCCGCATCGAGCCGCTGCCGCACATCACCAGCGACCGCCTCGCGCTCGAGCAGATTTTCTCGAACCTGATCGACAACGCGCTGAAATACCTCAGGCCGGACGTGCCCGGCGACATCACGGTCCGGGGCCGGACCAAGCTCGGCTTTGCGATCTTCGAAATAAGCGACAACGGCCGCGGCATCGATCCCAAGGACCATCAGCGAATTTTCGATCTGTTTCGCCGCGCTGGAGCGCAGGACAGGCCGGGCCAGGGAATTGGACTTGCCCATGTCCGCACTTTAGTGCGGCGGCTCGGCGGAACCATGTCGGTGCAATCCGAGCTCAACAGCGGCAGCACCTTCACGATCACGCTGCCGATCAACTGGACAGCGAGTAACCGGAACAGGGAATCATGAGCAAGCCAGTCACCATCATCATGATCGAAGACGACGAGGGACACGCGCGTCTGATCGAGCGAAATATCCGCAGGTCCGGCGTCAACAACGACATCATGCCATTCACCAACGGTACAGCAGCGGTGAACTATCTGTTCGGCGAGGATGGCTCAGGGCTCGCCCGCAAGGGCGAGGCATTATTGATTCTGCTCGACCTCAATTTGCCTGATATGACTGGCATCGACATCTTGCGGCGCGTCAAAGAGAACAAATATCTCAAATGTGCTCCGGTCGTGGTGCTGACCACGACCGACGATTCCCAGGAAATCAAGCGCTGCTATGAACTCGGCTGCAACGTCTACATCACGAAACCCGTGAACTACGAAAGCTTCGCCAACGCCATCCGCCAGCTCGGGCTGTTCTTCTCCGTCATCAAGGTTCCGTCGGCCGCCACATGACACCTGCAACGCCCACCTTGCTGTTTATCGACGACGACGAGGCGCTTGCCCGGCTGGTCGAGCGCGGACTGACGCGGGCCGGCTTCAAGGTCGTGCATGCTGCGAGCGGCAGCGGCGGCCTCGACCGCCTCGCGCAAGGCGGCATCGATGTGATCGCGCTCGACCAATACATGCCCGGCCTCGACGGGCTGGAAACGCTGGAGCGGATATTGGCGATCCCGGATGCGCCGCCGGTGGTGTTCGTCACGGCCTCGCAGGACTCCAGCATCGCCGTCACGGCGTTAAAGGCCGGCGCCGCCGATTATCTGGTGAAGGATACGCTCGGTGATTTCATCCCCCTGCTGCAGGTTGCGATCGACGGCGCGCTGCGCCAGGCACAAGTCCGAAAGGCGCGCGACGACGCCGAGGCCGAGGTCCATGCTTCGCGCGACCGCTACGCCGCGCTCGCCGCCGAGCGCGAGGTATTGTTGCGCGAAGTCAACCACCGCGTCGGCAACAGCCTGCAGATCATCGCCTCGCTGTTGCACCTGCAGGCCAATTCCACGACCCAGGAAGACGTCAAGGCGGCGCTGACCAATGCGATGGGGCGCGTCGCCGCCGTGGCCCAGGTCCATCGCCGGCTCTACACCTCGCACGACCTGAAGAGCGTGCTCTTGAACCAGTATCTCGATGCCCTGCTCGAGGATCTCAGGAGGTCTGCCGAGGGCAACCGGATGTCGCGGCTGACATTGAAGGCCGAGCCGATCGAGATCGATCCCGACCGCGCGGTGGCGATCGGCATCATCGTCAACGAACTGGTGATGAACGCCGTCAAATATGCCTACCCCGACGGCGCCGGGCCGATCCACGTCGATCTCAGCGCGCAAGGCGACGATGTCGTGCTGTCGATTGCGGACGACGGCGTCGGCCTCAACGCGAGGGCCGACCCGCGTTCCACCGGGATGGGGCAGCGCATCGTCACCGCGATGGCGGCAAAGCTCGAGGCAAGCGTCGAGCGCGATCCCGGCCATGCCGGCACAAGGATCGTGGTGCGGTTCCCCCGCGCCAAACCTGTGACAAAACCCGGCTGTGCGTCAGGCGGCGATCGCGGAACGGCAACCGGGGCTGACACGATGCGTTGATGGGCCGCCCCATCGCGTGGCTATCCTCCGCCTGCTATCCTGCCACCCCATGACCTCACGCGACTCCGCCTCTTCCGAAATCACCCCCGAGGTGCTGCTGCGCGCTTATGCCTGCGGCATCTTCCCAATGGCCGAAAGCGCCGACGATCCGACCCTGTTCTGGGTCGAGCCGGAAATGCGCGGGGTCATTCCGCTCGACGGCTTTCGCATCGCCTCGCGCCTAGCCCGCACCGTGCGCTCCGACGCCTTCTCCGTCACCGTCAACACGGCGTTCAAGGCGGTAATCTTCGGCTGCGCGGCGCCGCAAGCGGGCCGCGACGACACCTGGATCAACAAGCGCATCCGCGATCTTTATGTCGGCTTGCACGAACTCGGGCACGCTCACAGCGTCGAGGTCTGGGAGAATGATGACCTGGTCGGCGGGCTCTACGGTGTCAGCCTCGGCCGCGCCTTCTTTGGCGAGAGCATGTTCCATCGCGCCCGTGACGCCTCGAAGGTCGCGCTGGTGCATCTGGTGGCGCGGCTGATCGCGGGCGGATTCGAGTTGCTCGACACCCAATATGTGACCGAGCACTTGCGTACATTCGGCGCGGTCGAAATCTCGCGGCGGCGTTACACCGCGCTGCTCGACAAGGCGATCAAGGAAGAGGCGGATTTTTGCAAGTTGCCGGCCGATCGGCCGATCGGCGGCGCGCAGGCGCTCGCGATCATCGCCGCGCGCGGGTAGCGCTCCACGCTCTACTGCCTGAAAATCCCGAACAGGCCGCCGGGTTGCTGCGGCGGGGGCTGCGGTTGCGGCTGTTGTTGCGTCTGCTGTTGCGGCGGGGGGAGTGGCGGCGGGCGCGGCACGGCCTGCTTCGGCGGCGCGCGCTTTTGAACCGGCGCCGGCGCTGCAGCTTTCGGCGGATCGACGGGTGCGGCGTTTACCACCGTGGTGTCCGGCGCTTTGCAGTCGGTCAGCCAGATATCATAGATCGGATGCTCGACGCCGTGCAGGCCGGGGCTTGCCGCAAACATCCAGCCCGAGAAAATCCGCTTCACCTCGCCCTGCAGCGTGATCTCGTCGACCTCGACAAAGGCGTCGGTGTTGGCGGCTTCCGTCGCGGGGCGCGTATAGCAGGCGTCGGTTTTGACCCGCAGCGCGCCGAACTGCACGGTCTCGCCGATGTCTTCGTCGAAATTGATGATGCGCCCGGTGATCTTGTCGAGGCCGGAAAAGCTCGCCTTCTTGTTGACGATCTTCTGCGCCGGCGGCTCGGAGACCACCTCGTCGCCGGGCTGCAGCGTCGCCGGCGATTGCGGCACGCCTTTCGGCTGGCGCTGCCCCGGCGGCAATCCCGGCAGCGCATTGGCGCCGGGAGGTGCTGCCGCGACGCCCTGGTTGGGCTGCGGCGGCGCCACGGCGATGCCGGGCGGCGTGTTTTGGGGAATGACGGTGGTGCCGGGCGGCGGCGCTAGCGGCTGCGACTGGACCGATCCCGGCGGCGGTACGCCCTGCCCCGGCAGCGGCCGATTGGGCGTCGGCAACAGACGACCTTGCGGCAGTTCCGGCACTTCTTCCTCGTCGTCGGGCGCCTGGTTGTTGCCACGGGGAATGTTGCCGGGCGGACGCGGGGCGGGATCGGAAAAGATATTGCCGATCTGCGCCTGCGCCGGCGGCGCGAGCGAGATCGTTGCAGCGGCAAGGAGGGCCGCAAGACCAGTCAGGGCAATGGTTCGAAGCATCTCGCGGCTTTAAAAGGGCGAATCGGGCTCGCGACATTGTACAGGGGTAATCCGCCGCTCGCTGGGCAACCGGTTAACACGTTGAATACGGCGGGGAAAGGGCGGGTTCGCCCCGCTTCAGACCACTGGTCAGCCCGCTCCCCGAGTGAAATAGTCGCATCCGATCAACGTTCGCGCGGCCTCGCCGAACCACCAGAAATCCGGGAACAACCGGACGAGCCACAAGGAAACCCCATAGAGATGCCCGACCAGGTGCGCGATCGAATTCGACTGGACGGCAAGATCGCCGTCGTCACTGGTGCCGCCGGCGTCATCGGAGCTGCGGCCATTCGGCTGTTGGCCGCGCGCGGGGCGCGCATTGTCGCCGTCGACCGCAGGGAAAACGACCTGCAAACCGCGGTCAGGGAGTTGCCCGCCTCGGCGCAGGCGCTTGCCGTTACCGCCGACGTCAGCGACGAAGTTGAGGTCGCCGACTATGTGCGCGCGGCGATCTATAATTTCGGCACCATCGACGTGTTCCACAACAATGCCGGCGTCGAGGGCGACATCGCGCCGATCACGAAATATTCCCTCGAGGCGTTTCGCCGGGTACTCGATGTCAACGTCGTCGGCGTGTTCCTGGGTTTGAAACATGTGCTGCCGGTGATGCTGAAGCAGAACAAGGGCAGCATCATCAACACCGCATCGATCGCAGGCTTGATCGGCTCTCAGGACATCGCGGTCTACAGCGCCAGCAAGCATGCCGTGATCGGGCTCACCAAGAGCGCCGCGCTGGAATGTTCGGCGACCGGCGTGCGCGTCAATTGCGTCTGCCCCGGCCTGATCGACAGCCGGATGCTGAGCGCGATCATCGAAGGCCGCAATCCCGGCAACGCGCCGGTGCCCAACGCGAAGATCGTGGACCGGATTCCGGCGCGCCGGCTCGGACAGGCTTCCGAGGTAGCTTCCATCGTCGCATTCCTCGCCTCCGACGAGGCCAGCTATGTCTCGGGCTCTGCCTACACCGTCGACGGCGGGCGGACCGCGGCTTAAGCGTTTTAATTCATATTTCGGAGGTTTTCCCAGCATGCCCGTCGTTCTCGATCCCGATGCCGCCGCCATCTACAAGGCGTTTCAGGAAGCCGGCCGTCCGGCTTATGAGACGCTGACACCGCCGGTAGCCCGCGAGTCCTATTTAGCGGCCCGCTTCGTCAGCAATCCGGAACCGCCCGAGCTGAAGTCGGTGGAGCCGCTCACGATCCCCGCGCCTCAGGGATTGGTCCCCGCAAGAATCTACACGCCGAAGATTTTGCGCAACACAAATGGGCTCGCGCCCTGCCTGGTGTTTTTTCACGGCGGCGGCTGGACGATCGGCAATCTCGATTCCCACGATGTGGTGTGCCGGAAACTGGCCGACGAAGGCCAGCTGATCGTCATTTCCGTCGACTATCGGCTCGCCCCCGAGCACAAATTTCCAGCCGCTATCGACGATGCTATCGCGTCGACGAAGTGGATCGCTGCCAATTCCAAACAGCTCGGCATCGAAGCATCGCGGCTCATGGTCGGCGGAGATAGCGCCGGCGGCAATCTCGCCGCGGCGGTGGCAATATCCGCGCGCGACGGCAACGGCCCGGCGATCGCGGCCCAGTTGCTGATCTATCCGGCCATCGACTTTGCGATGACGCATCCCTCGCATAGCGAGCCCGAAACCAGTATCCTGCTGACACATTCAGTGATCAGATGGTTTCGCGATCACTATCTGGCCGGCGCCGCAGATATTAGCGACTGGCGCGCTTCTCCAGCCCGCGCCGGGACACTGATCGGCTTGCCGCCGGCCTATGTGCTGACCGCGGGCGCCGATCCCCTGCGCGACGAAGGCGACGAATACGCCCACCGCCTGAAAGAGGCCGGTGTCCCCGTGACCTACCGAACTTTTCCGGGTCAATTCCATGGCTTCTTCACCATGGGCAAATTGCTGCAGCAGGCCAATGTCGCGGCAAAAGAAATCGGCGCCTGGCTGAAGGCGCTGGGCTAGGGCGCCGAGAAAGCCGCCGCCGCGACCAGCGATGACGGCTTTAGACTTTATTTATTTATGCCGCCTGTTGCTGTGTTCTACCGGCGGTGAGGAAGTATCCCGCCCCGACCGCCCCACACAGATAGATCAGCACCGTGGTCCAACCCAACGCATTGATCGTTCCGGAAGATGTCGCAACAATTGCCACGACTAAATTAACGGCATCGGCGATGCCGGTCCCGATAAGTACCGCGCGCAACGCGGCCTCGTTATGGAAGTCCCTCGCGGACCAAAGTATGACGGCAATCGCGAGCAACGTCCCTCCGAATAATCGCGACATCACCGCGACAGCTGGTGAATTTTCAACGCCATAGTTGCTCAGGACCTGGCCGGGAGCCAGCACGAAGCCGATCCCAAAAAGAAGGGAGAGAACCGCAAAGATCGCAAAGAAGGTCTTTATCGTCATAACAAATCCCCCTGCACATCCCGCTGACGGCGGAATGCCGTCCGCCTTGCCAAACTAGCACAGCCTCGGGGATTCGTGATGCAATCAGCTGACGCCGGAGGCTCATGCGCACTCCATCTCCATTCCGGATAAAGGCAATTTATTCAATGTCCGTTTTCGCCCAACTACGGACTGGTGCGCCGCAGCAAAACAGCATCTTCATCGACAATTTTTGACCGTGCAGCAGCAAGCTTGCAGGAATTGAAT
>JAQGKJ010000699.1 GCA_028290165.1 Bradyrhizobium sp.
TCGCGTTTGCCGCGACCGGCGTGCTCTATCCCTTCTTCGGCACGCTGCTCGGCTGGTTGGGCGTGGCGCAGACCGGGTCGGATACGGCGTCGAATATTCTGTTCGGCAATCTGCAGAAGATCACTTCCGAGCAACTGGGCCTGTCGTCGGTCCTGATGGGCGCCGCCAACTCCTCCGGCGGCGTGATGGGCAAGATGATCGACGCCCAGTCGATCGTCGTCGCCTCCACTGCGACCAACTGGTATGGACATGAAGGCACGATTTTGCGCTTCGTGTTCAAGCATTCGATCGCACTGGCGTGTCTTGTCGGTGTCCTCGTGATGCTGCAGGCCTATGTCTATCCGTTCACGGCGATGGTCTTGAAATAAGACCGTTGCTGATGTCACCGGCGAAAAATCCCCGCAGGCCAACGGCCCGCGGGGATTTGTTTTTGAACCGACAATTTTTTGTGGTGGTCAATCTGGTCAATGTCATGCTTGCCCATTAGAACAACGCGCCGGGATATTTCGAGAGGTCGTATGTCTGTAGTGACGAGTTTAGTGAGGCAGGCCGCGGTCGCGCTGGTTCTGGGTGCGGCGGTCTTCAATCCCATTCCGGCGTTCGCCGATAACGGGTTTCCATTCGGATTGGAGATGACGCTGGACGCGGGGCGTCAGGCCGGATCGAAACGAATACCGAATATGGAGATCGGCGAGGCCGGCGAGACGGTTCTCGAACTCTGGTGCAAGGGCGGCAAGGGTCAGTTTTCGGTGGCGGGCAACACCGTGATTTTCGTGGCCGGCCCGCTGGAAGACCGCGCCTGCGCGCCGGCTCAGGCACAGGCTGACGATGATCTGGTCGCAGCGCTGAGCGAGGCCGCGACCTGGAAGCGGCAGGGCGATTTTGTCTCTTTTATCGGGGCCAAAACATTGCGCTTCCGCCTCAACACCAACTAATTTAGCTCTCGAGCAAGTAAGGCTCGGCGCTGCCGTGCCTGCGATCGACGGAAACAGGGCTACTTCCAGGCCGATTTGTTCGCATCCCAGCGCTGGCCCTTGAAAGCCCTGGCCAGCGCTTCGACCGAGCCGTTGTCGTCCTTCTGGTCGCCTTCCTCGTCGCCGGTGGATTCGTCGGCCAAATTGAGTTTCGGACCCGCGGTTTCGTCGGTCGTCGAGATGACGGGATTGCCGATCCACAGCATCAGCCGGTCGGACGCGCCGGGCTTGTCGGGCGCCACCAGCGCAGCGACCTCGATTGTCTCGGTGAGATCGAGCGCGGGGAAAAGCTGGCTCGGCCGCTTGAACGTCAGTTTCAGCGCTCCGGTATTGCCGTTCCATGCCGACGCCGACGATTTCGCCGAAAGCGTTTTGGTCAGGACGCCCGCGATCGCCGTCGCGAGTTTGTCCCTGCTGATCTTGTCGCCGTCGCGCCAGTCGGCGGCCGAAAAGCGGATCGAGCGCTCCATGTCCACGACACCAGACGTATAGCCCGCGGCGATCACGCCGGGAGACGACTTGAACTTCGCAATCAGGGCGGGGGCGCGATCCGGATCGGTGCTGATGTTGAACGTCTGCTCGCCGGCGCGTAGCGCGTCGCAGGTGACGGCGAGGCTATTGAGGGAAACCTCGAGTTCCTGCCCCTTCAAATTTTTCAGGAAATCCAGCGCCGCGTCCAGCTTTACCTTGACCCCGATCGATTCCGGCGAAACCTCGCTAAAATCCTTCGGCGTTGCCGTGATGCCGTCATCGCTGGTCTGGTTGTCCTGGAATTCCTTTTCACTGAGATCGGAATTGTCGCTCGACGTCACTTCGGTCACGGTCTGGCCGACGCTGATCTGGCCCTTGAACTCGAAGGTGTCCCCGACCGGCTTGCGCGTGAGCTTCACCGTCACCGGCAGTTTGTCGCCAAGGCTCTGCGTGGTGCCGCTCAGGGTCTGGCCGTTGACGGCGAGGTTGGCGACGAAGCGGTCCTTGCGATCGGAGCCTTTCTCGGACGGATAGCAAACGTCGAGCACCGCCGAGGTCACGGTCTTGCCCTGACGGGTTTCCTTGAGGATGACGTCGGCATTGCCCTCCATCAACCCATCGATGGAAGTGAAATATCTGACTTCGTTGGCGTTCGGCGCGGCTTTCGGCTGGAGCTTCATTTGAGCGAAAGCAACATCCGACGAGGCTGCCATCAGGCCCACCAGGCAGAGCAGAAGCGCGCGCATGTGATTTTCCTCGAAAGACAGAATCGGGCGTTACCGTAGAGCTTTTTCGTCAAAAAAGAAGGCCGCTCGGAGGCGGCCTTCTTCGACCGATGATGTCGATAGCGGACGGCCTCAGAAGCCCATTCCGCCCATGCCGCCGCCCCCGCCGTGCATCGGCGGCGCCGGTTCCTTCGGCAGTTCGGCGCCCATGGCTTCCGTCGTCACCAGAAGTGCTGCCACCGAGGCCGCGTCCTGCAGCGCGGCGCGCACCACCTTGGGCGCGTCGATGAAGCCCTTGGACATCATGTTCACGTACTCCCCCGACTGGGCGTCGTAGCCGTAGGCGTAGGTGTCCTTCTCCAGGATCTTGCCGACGATCACCGAGCCGTCATCGCCCGCATTGATGGCGATCTGGCGCGCCGGCCACGAGAGCGCCTTGCGGACGA
>JAQGKJ010000723.1 GCA_028290165.1 Bradyrhizobium sp.
AGACAGCGGTCGTCGGCCAAGGTTCCCTGCGTGATCTTCACCGAGCGCTCCAGACCGTAAGGTGCGCCGAGAGTTTCCACCAGCCTGATGAGACGGGTGGCCGGCATCACAGCGGCTTCCGATGCAGTTGCGCGAGGAAGTCAGCGTGGGCGGGCATCCGGGCCGCAAATTCACGAGACTCTTCCCGGATCCGGTCCAACATGCGCCAGATTTCACCGGGCGGAGCGAGATCGGCTTCAACAATCTGCCGCCGCGGCAACCGTCCATTGCCGGAAAGGATAAAGAAATAGCTGGTCTCGGGAAAAAGCTGCAGCCTCGGATTTTCGATCCGTCCGGTCTCGTCGTAAATTGCGAGGCTTTCACGCAGCGTGTCGGGCAACGGCACATTGCGGGCGTCCCGCCAGAATGGTTCGTCACGCTGCGAGAGGATGTAGTGCAGCACGATGAAATCCCGAATCTCGTCATAGACCGCCGCCATTTTCGCATTGTAGGCGCGCCGCAGGGCATCATTGAACCGGCGATCCGGCAAGTAATCGACGAGCAGCATGATCGTCTTCTGAATCAGATGAATTCCGGTCGATTCCAGCGGCTCGACGAAACCTGACGCAAGTCCGACCGAGATACAATTGCGTAACCAGAAATTGGTCCGCCGGCCCACCCGAAATGAGAGCAGCCGCGGATCGGCACCGCGCGCCCGACGCAGGCCGGACTGGCCGATCAGCGCTGCGACGGCGGCATCCGGTGAAATGTGTGCGCTCGAAAATACGTAACCATTTCCGGTCCGGCTGCTCAGCGGAATTTTCCAAGTCCAACCCGCCGGCATGGCCTTTGAGAGCGTGTATGGCGGAAAGCGGTCGCCGCGCGGCAGCGGCATTGCCACCGCGCTGTCGCACAGCATGAACTTCGACCAGTCGATCCACGAATCTCCGAGAGCCTCCTGGATCAGCTGGCCACGGGATCCGGTTGCATCGAGAAAGAGATCCCCCGCGACCTGCCGACCACCGCCGATATCAAGCGTGACGATATCCCCGCGCTCGTCGCAATCGACACCCTGCACTGTTCCGAACAGATGCTGGACCCCCTCCCCGGTCGCTATTTCGCGCAGATAGTCGCCGAAAGCAGAGGCATCGAGGTGGTAGGCATACGAGCCCATCTCGACGATCCGAGACGAGCCGCCGTAGGGCCACGGCGACTTTTCTCCTTCGCCAAGCAATGCCTGCGCGGAATAGTCGGAATAGGCCAGTCTGCTGCCGGCCTCGAAACGATGTTTCAGCCAAAAATGAAACAAATCGAGACCGTTAATGCGGGCGCCGCAAGTCCCGAACGGATGCCAATGTGTGGCACCTTCTGCGCTCCACCCGTCGAACTTGATGCCTACCTTGTAGGTCGCGGAACACCGCCGCATGAATTGCTTTTCGTCCAGGTTCAGCAGGCGGATGAAGTTCACCAGTGATGGAACGGTTGCTTCTCCAACACCGATCGTTCCGAGCGTGGGCGATTCGACCAGGACGACCTTGCAGTTCGCACGCCGCAGGTGCCTGTTCAGATAAATCGCGGCCATCCAGCCCTCGGTCCCACCCCCGACGATGACGACCTGCTCGATGCGACCGGCCTGGTCGGCGGCGCTTTGCATCACGAAAGTGCTTTGTTGATTGCGAGCATCGCCAGCTCCACGAGGCGATCAGGCGTAAAGGTGCCATCCAGCACGAGATCGGCTTGCGGCATCACGGTTGTGCGTTGCACCCCGTAACTGCGACGCATAAAGCGAGCATAGTTGCCCAGGTAGCCCTCCAGCCAAACCGCAAAATCCCGCGCTGCCCCAGGTTCGGCCGCGCGCGCGGCGAGCCTTGCCTGGTCAAGCAGGACGCGCGCAAGCGCAATATCAAGTGGCGTATCAACGAAAATAAGGAAATCAATCGCGGCCGAAGTGGGCGGATGCGCGCGGCCGAGCGGAGAATCGACCACGACAAATGGCGCCCCGCTCGCCTTGAGGCCTGCAAGCTTTTCCGCGAAGCCAGGAACCGGGATTTCGTCGAGACGGGCGCCGCGGTCGAGCCACGCTTCAATCTCAGCCGGGCTGCGCCGCGTCAGCGCTTCATGATCGTCGTAGTGAAGAATTGGCGCGTTGTGGAGTTTTGCAGAAATCATCCGGGAGAGCGTCGTTTTGCCTCCACCAGGCGGAGCCGCGACAGAGATGACCATCGCCCGAGGCTCCGCGCTCATGCCGGCCGCCGCGCTATGATGAGATGAAAATCCATGTCGAGTTCGATGCGCCGATACTCGATCGCCTCGAAGCCGAGCTGCGCGAGCCGTTTCAAATAAAGATCCGCAGACCGCAAAAAGTGCAGGAACACCAAATCCGAAGCCATTGCATAGGGGATCCGCCGTCCGCGCAGCTCGATCGGCGCACGTTCAAAGATCAGGAGCCGGCCCCCCGGCCGCACGACGTGGCGGGCGCGTTCCAGCAGCCGTTCGGCGTCCGCATCAGGCCAATCGTGCAGAACCGACTTGAATGACACGAGATCGGCTGCGGACGGCAGGGCGTGGCTGCGCATGTCCGATGGAAAAAAGACAATCCGAGCGGCCTCGGCTGCGCTCGCCGTGGCCGTTAGGTGCATTCGCCCCAGCGCGCACACCACCGGAAGATCGACCACGACCGCCGCGATTTTCGGATTGCGCCGGCAGACCTGGAGTGCGAATTCGCCCGTATTGCCGCCGAGGTCGACGAAACTTCCGTCGGCTTCGATGTCGATGGCGTCTAGCGCGGCCGCAGCCTCGTATTTGGTGAGGCAAGTCGTGAACCTGGTCCAGACTGAGGTCGCGCTAAGATTCTCGGGGGTGACGTCGATGCAGCGGTCGTATCGGAAAAGTTCGAACACCTTCGAGCGTGCCATGAATTGCGGCAAGTCGGTCAGGAGAGGCGTGAAAAGGCTATGAATGTCGGGCCAAACCAGGTCCGCGAACGCAATTCGCGATTCGAGCAGGTCTCGGAACCGGAGCGCTGCGGTAAACCCGGGTGTGAGTTCGATCAGGTCACCGGTCCGAGCGACCACGCCGTTGACCTCAAGCATATCAATCAGCAGCCGCAGGCCGACGATGTTGATTCCACGTTCGACCGACAGCGCGAGCAGCAAGGTCGGTCCGACTGCGCTCAAGGCGTCGACAATCCCGAGTTCCATCGCGCTCTTGATCGCGCGGGCATCCATTTCGGTGCTGAGAAACCGATTTACAGAAAGGAATTCGTGATCTGGCATCGGATGGGAATAGTACCCGAACCGGCGCACGCGGTCCATCGCAGGTGGCAGGAAGCGTAACCGCGAGAGCGACGACAGCCATTGGACGGCCGGATAAGTGTAAACGACTCTCCGCCGCGCCACGTTCGGAACACCAACATTGCCTGGTCGAGATGGATGGTTTCTGAGTGAGTGCTAAAAATGTCACTGTCGGCTAGTGTTTAGCAGGAAAGATGCCGCCTCGCCTCGACAGCCGGAGTTGACTAGTTCAAGTTGTTCGGGGCACAGCTATAATGAATCGCATAAAGCAAAATTGTTTGGAATGACCGTGAATCGAATGGGGCGGGTGTTCATCTTCGCGACGGCGGCGCTGTTGGGCACTGGCATTGCGCCATTGGCGTTTGCGGCCGATTTGCCGGTTGCTCCCAGCCCACTACCGCAGATTGCGGTGGTAAACTGGACCGGCCTATACTTCGGGGGCAGCGTAGCCGGAGTTTTTAACAGTGCGGACTATTCCCGGCCCCAATCCGGACTGCACGACACGGCCATTGGAAACATCGGCTCCCACCTCTCTTTCAGCGTGTATGGCGGGTTCAACTATCAGGTCGCACCCTGGGCGGTGATCGGCGTCGAGGGCTCCCATACCTGGCTCAGTAACGCCGATTATCGCGAGCTCGGGGCTGATTTGGATTTCCTTCAGAAGTCCCGTTACATCACATCCGTGACGGGCCGCGCTGGCATTCTGTTTCGGCCTGACACCATGGTTTATGCGAAGGTGGGACCAGCCTGGATCCAGACAGAGGGCTTCCAGGGATTTGGCGACACCTTCCGGGAGACCTTGCCGGGCCTCCAGGCGGGCGTAGGAATTGAGGCCCTGGTCACACCGAACATAGCGTTGCGGGCTGAAGCATCTTACACATACGCCACCCGGCAGCTGTCCCTCAATCAGGCCTTCGACCAGTATCGACCGACCTTCCTGATGGCCAATATCGGCTTGGCGTACAAATTCGACGTGCCGGCGGGTTGGGGCGCGCCTGCCGCGTCTCCCGGCGCCGCGTATCCGGGGACGGTCTACAAGGCGCTGCCGCCCGCTCCTGCTGCCCCGCCGCTTGCGCCGGCTTGGACAGGATTCGAAGTCGGAGGTTTCTTCTCGGCCAACGGCAACAAGATCACCTTCAACGATACGCTTCTCGGAGAATCCGGTCCCTACACCTCTCTTGCCTTTGGCGGAGGCTGGTTCGCCGGCGCCAACTACCGGTATCAGCGCGTCGTCATCGGCGTGGAAGCCAGCGGCAATTACGAGGCAGCCAAATTCTACACGGCCGCCGGCTCCGGCGGATTTGTGACGAACTTCTATAATTTTGCGAAAATTGACCAAATCCTTGCTGTCGCGGCGCGAGCCGGTTGGCTTCTTACGCCGGATACCCTGCTTTATGTGAAGGGCGGGCCGGCCAGTATCAGGATGTCGCCGAATTTTTCATACTTTAACTCGATCGCCCCGAACGCGGCGCCAACGACGACATTTGCGGGTTATCAGGCCGGGACCGGCGCCGAAACATATGTGACGCAGAATATAAGTTTGCGGGTCGAAGGGCTGTACACCTATACTGGCGGCACGATCGTCCTGAATGGAACCGTCCCGAACGAATTCAAGCTCAAGCCCTACCTGTTGTCGGCGACAGTGGGCGGCGCGTTGCACTTCTGATCGACGGCGCCTTGTGATCGCGGGGCCTCTGCCGCACCGCGACGTTAATCCTATTGCGACGCAAGTCGATTGTCGGGCAGATGCGTCATTCCTTATCGCACTTCGATGAAGTAAAAACCCCTGTCGCACCTCGATGGAGTGAAATCGCCTGATGGCCAAAAATCCCGCCGCTTCAGAATCTCAACCGCCTGCCACCGAACCGAACCGTGCAACCACGGTGCAGTGGATCGACAAGAATATGGGCACCCATTTCGCCAATGTGGTCAACGTCCAAAGCACGCGCGAGCAAGTCGACCTGTTTTTCGGTACGAACCAGACCTGGAACGTTGCAGGAAGCGGCCAAGTCGCCGTTGAACTCACGAACCGCATCATTTTAACCCCCTACGCCGCAAAACGGCTTTGGACCGTGCTCGGCGGAGTGCTGCGCGAGTACGAGTCACGGCACGGCGCGCTCGACGTCGAGCGGTAAATCAGGTGGCCCGCGGGACACGAAGTCGGCATCCGCTCGGCGATCAAGTATCCGCCAGCGAAACCGAATTGCACGATCCCGATACAATCGAGGGCGATCCCGGGCCGGCAGATGTCGGTGCGTCGCTGGCGTCTCCTGTCGCATCCCTCGAACCGGCACTCTGGAAGCAGCTGTCGGACGCAGACAATCTGACCGACGTGGCACGTGCCTGGCTTGCCCTGCAGTGTCAGATGATCGACGGGGTAACCCGCGGAATTGTGGTTTTGAGAGGCCAGGCCGCCAACACCTACGATGCCTGCGCGTTCTGGCCGGAAGGATCCGGGCGCTCAGCGGCCCTTGCTGAAGTGGCGGAACTGGCCCTGCGCGAGCGTCGCGGAACAGCAAGCGGCGATGGCTCGAATTCTGCCGATCCGGCGGGTGCGCAGCATGTCGCGGTCCCCATCATGATCGGAGCGGAGCTGGAAGGAGCGGTCGCAGTCTCGCTCCGAAGCGGCCGGGCTGAAGATGGTCGGCAAGTCCTGCGGCAATTGCAATGGGGCGCGGCCTGGATCCGCGATCGAATTCGCCGGGCGCACGGCGCCGAACAGGATCGCCTGCTCGATCGGTCCCGTGCGGCGTTGGATCTTCTCGGCGGCGCGCTCGACCACGAGCGTTTCGAGGCCGCCGCGATGGCGACCGTCACAGGACTCGCGGTCAGATCCAAATGCTCGCGCGTGAGCCTCGGATTCCTCAACAAGACTTCCGTTGCCGTAAAGGTGATATCCCATACGGCCCAGTTTGGTCATCAGATGAATTTGGTGAGCTGTCTCGGAGCCGCCATGGACGAAGCGCTCGACCAGCATTGCGTCATCCTCTATCCGGAGCGCGCAGACCAGCTTGTGGCGACTTCAGCGCATGCCGAGCTGTCTCGCGTGCAACGCGACGGACAAGTGCTTACCATACCCTTGCTGGTCGGCGAGCGCTTTGTCGGTGCGCTAACCTTTGAGAGAGCGCCCGATGTTCCATTCGACCTCGAAACGGTCGAACTGCTTGAACTGGTAACATCGGTTGTCGGTCCAGTGCTGGAGGAGAAGCGCCAGAACGATCGATGGCTCATCGTCAAGGTTGGCGAAAGTTTCCACCAGCAGCTGACGCGACTGTTCGGACCGGGCCATCTCGCGCGCAAACTGATCGCCACCGCGATCGTGGCGGCCGCGCTGTTTCTGACCTTCGCCCACGGCACCTATCGGGTTGACGCGGATAGCCGGATCGAGGGTCTGGTGCGACGCGCGGTCGTCGCGCCCTATGACGGTTTTATCAAGGAGGCCACTGCGCGCGCGGGCGATACCGTGTCCGAGGGCCAGGTGCTCGCAGCACTTGAAGACCGGGACTTGTTGCTCGAGCGCCTCAAATGGGTCACGGAGCGCCAGCAACATCTTTATGAATACGACAAGGCTCTTGCGACTCGTCAGCCTGCAGCGATTAATGTCATCCGCTCTCAGGTCGACCAGGCGGAGGCGCAGATCAAGCTCCTCGACGAGCAGCTTGCCAGAATCAAGTTGCGTACGTCGATCGCCGGACTCGTCGTTTCGGGGGACCTCAGCCAGCTGATCGGCGCCTCTGTACAGCGGGGCCAGGTTCTGTTCGAGGTGGCTCCGCTCGATTCCTATCGGGTTATCCTCGGCGTCGACGAGCGTGAGGTCGGCCAGATTGAACCGGGCCAGACCGGCGAAGTCGTCGTCTCGGCGTTGCCGAATGAGCCGCTGTCTTTCAAGGTGGACAAGATCACTCCGATTGCCGAGGCCCAATCCGGCCGCAACGTGTTTCGCGTCGAGGGCAGACTCACTGACAACCCTGCGCATTTGCGGCCCGGCATGGAGGGCATAGGAAAGATCGAAATCGGCCGCCGCAGCCTGGCGTGGATTTGGCTGCATCCACTGATCGACTGGGCACGAATCTGGTCCTGGCACTGGCTGCCGTGAGTCTCGATGAACACGTCGCTTTTCAGTAGTTCCTGGTATCGCGTAGCCGACCTCAGGCCACGCCTGCGCGCGCACACCGCCGTGCACCGCCAGGTGTTTCGCGGCAAGATTTGGTATGTCCTGCAGGACCATCAGACCGGACGTTTCCACCGCCTCTCTCCGATCGCCAATCTGATGCTGTGCCTGATGGACGGCCGGCGAACGATGCGCGATATCTGGGACGCCGCCGGTCGCAAGGCCAAGGACGATCCTCCAACCCAGGACGAAACGATCCGTCTCCTTGCGCAACTGCATTCCGCGGATCTGCTCCAGGGCGAGATTCCGCCCGATTTCGATGAGATGGCGGAACGGGCGGAGAAGGCCGGTCAGCGGCGATTGATGCAGCGGCTTCGTAATCCGCTTGCCCTGCGCATCCCCCTGTTCGATCCCGATCGGATGCTCGACTTTATGTTGCCGCTGGTGCGACCGCTGTTCACGGTCTTTGGGTTCCTGGCGTGGCTTGCACTCGTGCTCACGGGCCTCATCCTCGCTATCCTGCATTGGCCGGAGTTAACCTCCGATGTCGCCGACCGGGTGCTGGCGACCGAAAATGTCGCTCTGATCATGTGTGTTTACCCGGTGGTCAAGAGTCTCCATGAACTGGGTCATGCCTTCGCTACCAAGGTCTGGGGCGGCGAAGTCCATGAAGTCGGGGTGATGTTGCTGGTCTTCATTCCCGTTCTCTATGTCGACGCGTCCGCTTCCGCGGCATTCCGTCAAAAGCACCGGCGAATCGTTGTCGGCGCGGCGGGTATTCTCGTCGAGATGGCGCTCGCTTCCATCGCGATCATCGTCTGGATCTATGGCAGCCCGGGCCTTGGTCGAACGATCGCCTTCAATGTTATTTTGATCGGTGGCGTCTCCACGCTGCTTTTCAACGGCAATCCGCTACTTCGCTTCGACGGCTACTACATCTTCTCCGACCTGGTCGAGATTCCCAATCTCGGCACGCGGGCCAACGCCTATTTCTTCCATGTGATCCAGAAACACCTGTTCAAAATCGACGGCATCGACAGCCCGCTGGCGGATCGCGGCGAAGCGAAGTGGCTGATCACCTATGCCTTGATGTCGTTCGTCTACCGGATGATGGTGTCGATCGGCATTGCGCTATTTCTGGCCACTCGGTTGTTTGCCATCGGCCTCCTGATGGCCTTCTGGGCGTTCGGCACGATTGCAATCCTCCCCTTGTTCAAAGGCATGAAGTTTCTTGCGACCAACGCGCGGTTGCGCGGCCGCCGGCGGCGAGCCTTCGCAGTCGTCGGAGGGCTCATGGCGACGGCGTGGATCATTTTCTTCATGATTCCGCTGCCCTACGCGACGGTCGCCGAAGGTGTGGTCATCGTTCCCGATCAGGCAGAAGTGCGCGCAAAAACGGAAGGGTTTGTGAAAAACGTGCTCACAGCCCCCGGCTCGAGCGTTTCGAGAGAGCAGCCTCTTGTCGTGCTTGAGGATCCGACGCTTGATGCGCAGGTGGCGGTTATTGCCGCCCAACTCGAGGAAGCACGCCAGCGCCTCGACGGGGTACGCCAGCTCGATCGTGTCCAGGCCGAAATGTTCGAAGATCAGGCAGCGCACCTCGCCGACAAGCTCAGGACTTTCCGCGATCGACGGCAGAACCTCACCGTGGTCGCCGAACAGCCTGGGCAGTTCATCATGGCTGGTGCAGAGAATCTACCTGGACGGTTGGTCAAGCGTGGCGAACTTCTCGGTTATGTAATCCCGGACAACAATGTTGTTGTAAGGACGGTCGCGCACCAATCCGACGTCGACCTGATCCACCAGCGGACCACACGCGTGGAGGCGCACGTCGTCGAGGATCTGGATCGGCCGATCGCGGCCCGCATTCTTCGCGAGGTGCCGGCCGCGCAACAGGACGTCCCGAGCCTGGCGCTCACAACCCGCGGCGGCGGCTCTATCTCGCTCGATCCGTCCAAAACACAGCGTCCCCAAGCGCTGTTCAGCCTGTTCCAGCTGGACATCGAGCTTCTGGATCCAATGCGGATACGGACACAGGGCTCACGGGTTTATGTCCGCTTCGTGCATGCTGACGAGGCGATTGCCTGGCGCGTCCTGCGTTCACTACGGCAATTCTTCCTTGGGCAGTTCCGTGTCTGACATCGCGATCCAAAGCGCCGGGCTGACCTCCGCGCTGCCGGCACAGCGAATCTATCCGGAAAGGCTGGAGCGGCGCGAGACCGCTATGGACGCGATCGCGATTGCCGCGCAAGCCGAACTTGTCGCAGCGACGGCGCGCGGGCGGGCCCGGCGCCTGAATAGAATCCTGCCGCTTGTCGAACTCCATGCGGACGAGTTCCGGGCACTCGCCCCTGAGGATTGTCACGCCGTGGTCCGCGAGATCGCAACCGCTTTGCGGCGGGAACGGGACTTTCCGGATCGGATCACCGGGAGAGCCTTCGCGCTGATTCGCGAATTGGCGGATCGTATTCTGGGCAAGCGTCATTTCGACGTTCAGATCGTCGGGGCCTTTGCCATGATCAAGGGCATGCTGGCCGAAATGGCCACCGGCGAGGGCAAGACGCTGACGGCGACGTTGGTCGCGGGCGCGGCGGGGCTGGCCGGCATCCCCATTCACGTCATCACGGTCAATGACTATCTCGTGCAGCGCGACGCTGAGTTGATGCGGCCGTTATACGCAGCGCTTGGGCTCAGCGTGGGAGTAGTGATCGCTGGCCAGAACGCGGCGGAGCGGCGTGCCGCTTATGCGTGCGATATCACCTATTGCACCAACAAGGAGCTCGCCTTCGACTACCTGCGTGACCGCATGGTGCTGGGTCAGTCCGTGGGCGACCTGACACTGAAGATGGAGGCGCTATCCAGCGGGTCGCCACGGACGCGGCAACTTCGGCTACGCGGCCTGCATTTCGCGCTCATCGACGAGGCCGACAGTGTCTTGATCGACGAGGCCAGAACCCCGCTCATCATTTCAGGCACAGCCGAATCCGAAATCAACGCCGACGCGGTCGCACATGCGCTCGAGCTTGCAGCAACCCTTCGGGCCGGCACGGATTATGTCTTGTCGACCGAAGAGCGGCGGGTGTTCCTCACGGAGCAGGGCCAGCAGCGGGTTGCGGCGTTTGCCGAAGGGCGCGGGGCGATCTGGCGCGGCGTCATCACGCGCGAGGAGCTTGCCAGGCAGGCCTTGTCGGCGATCCATTTGTTTCGCAAAGGCGAGCAGTACGTCATCGCCAACGACAAGGTGCAGATTGTCGATGAGTATACCGGTCGCATCATGCCGGACCGATTCTGGAGCGACGGGCTGCACCAGATGGTCGAGCACAAGGAAGGCTGCGTCCAATCGGAACGGCGGACCACCATTGCCCGTATTACCTATCAGCGTTTCTTTCGCCGCTATCGGCGGCTTGGCGGCATGAGCGGGACGCTTCAGCCGGTAGCGCGCGAGCTGTGGCAGGTCTATCGGCTACCCGTGGTGAGGATCCCGACTGCGAAGCCGATTCAACGCATTCACAGGTCGGATGTCGTGGTTCCGAGCAATGAAGCAAAGTGGAAGTTGGTTGTCGCTCGCGTCGCCACGCTGCACGAGCGCGGCGTGCCGGTTCTGATCGGAACCCGCTCGGTCGTGGCGTCGGAGCGCGCGAGCGCGGAATTGCATGCTGCCGGATTGCGCCATACCGTGCTCAACGCCGCTCAGGACCGGCACGAGGCCGAGGTCGTCGCCGAGGCCGGCCAGCCGGGGCGTATCACTGTCGCCACCAACATGGCTGGTCGGGGTACCGACATTCATCTTGGCGATGGCGTGAACGAACTGGGAGGGCTGCACGTCATCATGACCGAACGTCATGATGCGCAGCGCATTGACCTGCAACTGGCGGGGCGCAGCGGGCGTCAAGGCCAGTTGGGCAGCTTCGAGGCCATCCTGTCGCTTGAGGATCCGTTGCTGGATTTTCCATCGGGCATCGCGCTTTCGCATCTGGCGAAGGCCGCCAGCGGAGCCGTTGCCGACCGCATCCGCAGCGCCATCCTGCGGTATGCGCAGCGACGGGCGGAGCGGCTTCACGCTCGCATGCGCATGGATCTGCTGCGATCCGATCAATGGCAGATGAAGACGCTCGCAGTCTCGGGCAAGTCCGAATAACACCACCTGAACACAGGTCGGGGCGTCCCCGCAGGTGGCTTTGCCGTGGTCGCAAGCAGCTGACGCAGGCTATACTTTTGTGAACGACAGGCACATATAGGACAGGTGACCTGAGGCGTGCAGCCAGCGTAACAAGCTGCCGGCTGTCGGTCGCGGCGGCAAACCCTCGTGATCCTGCGGAGCGGTCACCCGATAAGTCGGCAAGGTCTGACGCGTGGCATCGACGACGCCGTCAAGTCTAAGTCCGAACCGTCGCGCATCACCGAGGATCTCGTCGAGCCCCACCCAGAGCTGCGGCCACGGCCCATAGGCCTGGCGAATCCCAGCCTCGATCGCCGCCGTTCCCAACGGCTCTTGGGCGCCTGGGTTGCGGAGCAAAATATCCGATAACACGAGGCGCCCGCCATCACGCAGCAGCGTCGCGGCTTCCTGCAAGAAGAGCTTTCGCGCGCGGAAATGAAACATCGCCTCGATGCAGAATATCCGATCAAAGCTGGCCGGGCCGAACGGAAGCGCGCAGGCGTCAGCCATCACCAGCGATAGCGTATTGGCGCCGACCGTCACGGTCCGGCAGATGTCCAACTGACGGCGGTCCACATTGATGCCAACGAGGTGCATATCTGGCCATTTGCCGACAGCTTCGAGCGTGCCGCCGAAACCGCAGCCGACATCCAGCACGCTTTGGCCGCCGCGCACGTTTGCAAGCTCGATCAGAATCTCGGTCAGCCGCGCTTGCGCGCGTTCGAATTCCCGCCGACTGCAAGGCGTTGCCAGGGACGGCGGCTCATCCCAGTAGCCGAGATGGACATTTCTGCCCGCTCGTCCGGACCAGAAGCCCTCGACAAGGAAATCAAAATACGGCGGAACCGGCGCGGCCACGCCTCAGCCCCAGCAATAGACGCGGTCAGGCATTCGGCTTTCCGCCATGAAGCTGCACGCCGTCCAACGGGTTTTCGCACCAATCACCGGTGTCAGGCGATGCAGGTAGCGGCCGGAGTTGAAAATGATCATGTCGCCCGGATCGAGCCGGAACGACACCTTTTCCACGCCTTCGAGGTTCGGCTTCGCCGCGATGCGGTCGCCGACCGCGATGCGCTGACCGCCCTGCTGGGGTTGCAGATTGAAAATTTCCAGCGCACCGCCGCCTTCAGCCTGTGAGAAAGCCAGCACAAAGGAAAACAGCTTCTTCTGGACAAGCGACAGCAGGTGCCGATAGCTCGGCCGCTCCGCCTGTTCATCGTCAAAATGCGGCGGAATATAACCACCGGGAAGATGTGCCCGCAGGGTCGTGAACATGTATATGATCCCAGGATCGGGTCCCGGCGCCGCCGCGTAATCACAGCCTTGATCCAGGGTGGACAGCAGCCGGGTTACCCGTGATTCCAGATCGAGTTCGCCGGGAAACAACCGCGACAGCCCATCATGAAACCGGCGCGACTCGGCGAAGTACTCCCCGAGGTCGGGATGCGCGAGGTTGAGATTGATGCCGTAGAAGAAAGCCGCGAATTTGGCCGGAAATTCGGTTTTGATCAGGCCATGTGGTCCGGCTTCGAGAGCGATGCTGACCGCATCGCAGGTCGCGCGGTCGTAGACTTGTTTGACAACGATGCCGTCGATGTCCCGCGCGCGCATCTGCGTCAGGAGGTGCGGCGATTGTCCGGCCTCGGCGGCCGCCACGGTAGCTGTTCGAAAGAACGACATCATTTGCTCCAGAACCGGCGCCGCAAGCGCGTGTTGTTATCTGGCCACGGGCGGGGGAAACACCCAGAAATATTCCCCGACCCGACCGCCAGCCTTGATGGCTTGATCCGTCAAAAAGGCCGCTTCGCGCGCCAGCGCCTCGCTGGTCCAGCCGAGACACGATCGCATCTTCAGTGACATGGGATCGTAGTCGAGCTGATGCTCGGGCGGCGATCGCACCATGAGCGCCGAAGGCAGCACCACACAATGGTAAACCCGCAGCGCGCAGGGGAGCCGGCGCGCCCGCTCGAAGTTGCGGCGAAAACTTTCCGGCGCGTCCCCGGGCAGGCCAACGATAATTTCGACCGCGATGCTCGCCACCTCACCGAGGTCATGCAGCGTCTGGTCGAAGCGCGCCTCGTCATATTTACGCTCGACATTGGCCAGCACCTTATTGTCGAACGATTGCAATCCGACGCCGACATAGGCGCTGCCCACGCCGGCGAGAAAATCGAGATGCTCGCGCCGCACCTTTGCCGGATAGACCTCGCAGATCAGACCGCGCCCGGCCAGGAAACCGGTCCGGTCGGCGGCTTCACGCAGATTGTGAAAAGCCGCCTGATTCAGATTCAGTCCGGCATCGGCAAGCAACGCCGCGCGAAGACCGATCCGATGCATCGCGGCAAACTCCACGCCGAGACTATCGGACGTGCGCACGCGTTTCGGCGATTCCATCGTACCCCATTCGCAAAACGAGCAGGTGAACGGACAACCCCGATAAGTCTGCAGAATTCCGAGTCCGCCCCCAGGAATCAGATTCATCGCGTAAGGCGACGGCAACAGGTTGAGATCGCCTTGCGGCCGCGCAGTGGTCTCGTGCCATGCGCCCTCCCATCGCAGCGCCAGGCCCGCCAGGTCCATCAGCGCGGCAGGGGAACGGTCGGTGCGCTCAACAACGTCGCAAAAGGTATCTTCGCCTTCATTGATGACCAGAAGATCGACCGCCGAGGATTTCTGGCGGTGTGGCTGATGTTCGAGCATCACCGGCCGCGCAGAGGGACCGCCAAATACGATCAGGCGGCCGGGATCGTCGGCCTTCAGCACCATCGCAAGGTCAAGAAAGAATGAAAATGACCAGAGAAAAACCGAACAACCCACAATGTCGGGATTAAACGCAACGACTTCGGCCGCGACGCGTTCGACATTGCCGCCGGTGAGGTCCCATAGCTTGACCTCGAGGTCAGGCAGATTCGACGCGCGCAACGCCGCTTCGACCATATAGAGTCCGAGATTGGGAATGAACTGCGGCATCGCCGGATCGCGGTCCGGATAGCGCGCCAGCAGGGCGACCCGGCGTCCTGACCGCCGTGGAATTTCAGGCAGTGGCCGGAGGCCGCCAATTCCGGTCCAGCCGTCGTGGCCAACGATCCCGCCAAACCCGCTCACGCCGGGGCCGCCATCACGCCCACGGGCTGAGGGCGCGGGAACGACCACCAGTATCGCCCCTGTTTTCCGCGGTGAGCGCGGGCACGCCGATCAAGCTCGCCACGCATGGTCGCGATCGCGTCTTCGCTCCAGCCGAGGCACGACGTCATGGCGAGGTTGCGCGGCTCGAACCGAATATTCCAATCCGGCAGACCGCGCGTCATCAACGCGTCGGGCAATACCAGGCAATGATAGACCCGCACCGACGCCGGCAGCGAGAGCGCGTAGTCGAGCGTACGTCGGAAACCTTCCGGCGTGTCGCCGGGAAGGCCGCAGATGATCTGCAGTTCGATGTTGGTGATCGCAGAGAGATCGCGCACCGCCTGCTCGAAACGAGGCGAATCCGATGGCCGCTGATGCAGCTTGAGCACGGCCTGGTCCATGGACTGCATTCCCACACCAAGATAAGCGGGGCCGATTTCGGTCAGGAACTCGAAGTGTTCGTCGCGGATGACGGAGGGATAGATCTCCGCCCAGAACAGCGTCTTCTTCAGAAAACCGGTTCGGCGGTTGGCTTCGCGCAGATGGCGGAAACCGCGGATATTGAGGTTGAGCCCGGCATCGAGCAGGAAAACCGCGGGGGCCTGGAGCCGGTCAAACGCGCCAAGCTCGCTGGCGATGTATTCGGCAGAAAATACTGCCTTGGCCTGCTCATTGGTCCCCCATTCGCAGAACCGGCACGACATGGGACAGCCGCGATAAGTTTCGAGGTAAGCGACCACGCCTCGCGGCATAAGGCCGAGCTGAAATGGTGACGGAAGGTGATCCAGTTCGACCGCCCTGGCAGTTTTGGCGGTGCGCAACCATCCGCTGTTCATGGGCAACGTCAGGCCGTGAACAGATTGCAACGAGGTCCGTGACAGCTCGGGAAGTGCTGCGACGTCGCGAAAGATGACCTCGCCATCACCTTCCACGATCGCGTCCAGATAGCTGCCGGCCCCGCTATAGAAATCGAGATCAAACAGGGCCGCCCGGGCGGACGGCCCGCCGAACACGATGACGCAACCGGGACGTTGGCGCTTGATCAGGCGGGCGACTGCGACCAGAGTCGCCGTGGACCAGACATAGATCGAGAACCCTATCAGTTCGGGATCGAAGGCGAGGATCTCCCGCACATATCCTGCGACGTCCTCGCGGCCGAGATCGATCAGCTTGACCTTGTGTCCGGGGTTCTCTTGATCGCCGATGACCGCGGCCTGGATGCGGCGGATGCCGTAGCTAGGAAGCTGAAGGTTACCGAGTTCCTCGGTATCCGGCCGCGGCGTCAGGCAGACAAGTGCTATACGACGTGCCGCCAAAATCGCTCCCGCTGTTGGAAAAGCCAGCCGACCGCCGTAAGGCTTCAATGGCAGATTATGGCTGGAAAGCAACGGAAGCAAGGTCGGAGGACCGACCTGATATCCTTAAGCTTAACCGGAGCGCGTGCGCCGGATTCTCCAAAAATGATTTTGAGACCGCCCCCGACGTGATAGATGTCCGCGCATAATTGCGGAGGCTGAGGCTTTGGAGTCGGCGACGATTAATCACCTGTATATTTTCAGAGGCATTGGACGTCGGTTCCAGGGAACCGCCTGTTCATGTTCAGGCCTACGCCGGTCAGCCGCGGGCCTCCTCGGCGCTGCCCTCGCTTTGATGGCGGCACAAGCCTCCGCCGCGACCTTCGACTGCGTGATGGATCCGTCCCTCACCGTCAAACTTGGCAGCCCCGTCACAAGCGTCCTCGCAGAGGTTTTGGTCGATCGCGGCGATCTCGTCAAAAAGGGACAGATCATCGCCCGGGTCGAATCCGCTGTCGAGCAAGCAGCACTCGCAACTAACGAGGCGCGCGCCGCAAGCACTGCGGAGATCGAAGCCAAGCAGGCGCTGCTCGATCAAAAGAGCGGCGTCTACAGGCGGAAGGTGGACCTGCAATCGCACAATGTTACGAGTGCGCAGGACGTCGAGACGGCGCAGGCCGAATTCAACGTCGCCAAACAGGAAGTCGAATTGGCCCGTCTCAACCGCCAGATGGCCCAACTGGAAATAGATCGTGTGCGCGCGCTGCTGGAACAACGCACCATCCGCAGTCCCATCGATGGGGTCGTGGTCCAGCGCTCGCTTGGTCCTGGTGAGTTCGTTCGTCAGGACGCAAATGTCGTCACCGTGGCGAGCATCGACCCGCTGAGCGTTGAAGCTTACCTGCCGGTGCGCTATTTTGGACTGATCAAGGTGGGCGACCTCGCCGTCGTGCACCCTGACGATCCAGTGGGCGGCGATCATCAGGCCGCGGTCAGCATTGTCGATCAGGTGTTCGATGCCGCCAGCGGCACTTTCGGGGTCAGGCTCAATCTGCCTAACCACGACAATCTCCTGCCGGGTGGCCTGCGCTGCCATGTCACTTTCGACATTCCCGAGAAATCCGCCCGCGATGTTGCAACATCCGAGCGAACGAGGAGGTAGCCGGAGTAACGTTGCTCCCGACACCATCATCGACTTCGAGGCGACGCGCACCGGTCTTGGTTTCGCGGGCCCGCTCGGCTATCGCGTGGCGTGACCGGTGCGAGGTCGTCGCGAACCGCCGAAAATCACCGGCGGGACCGCCCGGTTCACGACCTCGCGCATCGCAAAACTCGATTGAATGCGCGCCACCCGCGGCAATCGAGACAGTTCGGTGCGGTGAATGCGCTCAAAATCCTCGATGTC